>JALZKG010000355.1 GCA_030859365.1 Gemmatimonadota bacterium | reverse complement strand
AGCGTGTGTCCTGTCGGGGTCCGCAAGGAGGGTTGGTCGCACTTCCATCCTACGGCGCCGGCGCGAGATGCGCTATGGGCTTTTCTTGCCTATGCTACGCCTTCACCGGTTTGGTGAATAATCGAGGGTTACATATCGCCTCGTTGTAGAACACCTCGCGGACGACGCCCCGCGTCCGTCGGTTTAGCAAGCGGTGATAATCGGGTGACGTCATCCGCGGCGGCGCAGCCATATATCAGAAATTGACATTTGCTGCTACTCCCGTGAGATTGAAGGAGCCGCTTCTCCCTTGCATGAGGTACTGCGATGAATGTCTCTCTGACCCCCGAATTGGCCCGCTTCGTGGAAGAGAAGGTCCACAGTGGGCTGTATCATTCCCAAAGCGAAGTAGTTCGCGCTGGCCTGCGTCTGCTGAAAGAGCGCGATCAGCTCCACGAGGTGCGGTTGGCGGAGCTCCGCAAGGACGTTGCACTTGGACTCGACCAGGCTCGCCGGGGCGAGCTGTTGCCGGGCGAGGAGGTCTTCGAGGAACTGGCGAAGGGGAGCGGCACGCGCCGACGCAAGCACGCGTGAGCCGCTACGTCCTCACCCGGCAGGCGCGCGAGGACCTATTCGAGATCCAGGACTATATTGCCCAAGACAGCCCTGCTGCGGCCGACCGGGTACTCGGCGAGATCCGGAAGTCTGCTTCACGGTTGGCGGAGAGGCCCGGCATCGGTCGCCTGCGAGAGGACCTGGCGGACGAGCCGCTACGAGTCTGGCCCGTTTATTCCTACCTCGTCATCTACCGCCCCCAGACGCGGCCGCTGCAGATTATCCGGATCGTGAGCGGCTACCGCGACCTCTTTGCGTTGGACTTTCCGTTGTAGTACGGATGAAGTTTTGGGACTGATGTGGCTGTTCGCTGCCAGCGGCCCTGAATCAGCGTCGGCGCCACCCGCCCCGGGTCCGATCCTGCTCCGCCGCAGGACCTTTACCTACTACCGGGAGCCACTACTGTCCGGTTGAGTAGCGGTACATTGCCGATCGTTGGTTCAGGTGTGGACGCAAACAGGCCCCTGGCTCGGGCGCTGTGCCGAGCAGGGGCCTGGGTGCGGCCGGTGTGTGAATTGTCGGGGAAAGAGGAGCGCCAGTGTGGCGGCTCCTCCTCCCGGGGGTCCTACCGGGTCCTTACATCCGGAGCAGCTCCCCCAGGGCGAGCAGGGTGCGGGGGGAAAGACGCACGTCGGCCTCCTCCAGCGCCCCCCGCTCGACGGGGGAGACGTCGAGCTCCACCTCGGTGCCGAGCAGCGCTTCCATCTCCCAGGCGAAGCCCTGCGCGTCAGTGATGCGCACCGTGCCGGGGCGGGGGTTTCCTTCCGCGTCGCTGCCGGGCAGGGGAGATCCCTGCTCGTCGCGCTCCATGAAGCGCTCCAGGATCCGCGTCTCCGTCATCTGCAGGTCCTCGGCAGGGCCCTTCAGCTCCCGGGCGAGCCGTACCACCCCGAAGGCTACCCCTACTGGCAGCTCCTTCTCCGCCAGCTCCGCCACCCCTTCGGCGGCGGAGCGGATCTCGGCGTTCCTCAGGCGCACGTTCATCGGGCCACCTCGTAGGTGACCGTAACGCGTGCGCCCAGCTCCGGCTGGTCCTTGCGGTCCACCTCGATGGTCTGCTGCTGCAGCGGCCCCATCATCGGCAGGACCAAACCGGTCTCCGCCTCGCTCGGCAGCGCGCGCAGCTCCACCTGGACGCGCCGGCCCTTCTTCTCCTTGTCGCCCTCACCCGGAAGCGTGCGGACTCCCACCACTTCCAGCGTCATCGTCGTCATCGTCATCGTCGTGTCTCCTGAAGATAAGGTTGTTGTGTGGAGAGCCGGCCTCATACCGGCTCGCCTTCCCCGGCAATGGCGGCGCCGGTGCTCTCTGTCGCTCCGCCACTGCCCGAGGCGTTGTCTCCCGTATGCGGCGTCACATGGAAGGTGATCCAGTCGTATCCCGAGCCCCAGACCGCCGCCTGGTAATTCCATCCTCCGGGAGCGGTATCCACGACGCCGTAGAATTGCAAAGCTCCCCCGTTGATGCTTTACTCCACCCGGCAGCTCTGGACCGACTCGTTCACGGCAAAGGTGCAGGTCACCTGCCCCCCGTAGCCGCTGTCCGGCGCGGTGCATACCGCGCTGATGGAGGTCAGGGCGGGAGGGACCGCGGCGGTGCGAAAGGTCCCGCAGTAGAGCGGTTCCCCCTCCACGCCGTCGAAGACGTGCACGATCCAGAAGTGGTAGGTAGTGTCGGGGGCGAGGCCGCCCATCCGCACGCCTCCCACGTCCTCGGCCACCTCCGCCGTGGTGCCGGCGTCGGGCTGGTAGACGTCCGAGGGGCTGAGCTTGACCCGGGTGCGTAGCGTCGCCATCAGATGCTCCCTTCCGCGAAGCCGGAGAACCCCTGCACTCCGGCGCTGTTGAAGGCCAGGGCGGCGTACTCCACGGACAGGGATCCCGTGGAGCCGTCGATGTTGCGGGTGTAGTGCTCCAGCGCCTGGTTCGCCGTGCCGGGTTCGGTGGCGATGCGCCCGCCGTAGCTCCACGCGCCGCCGTTGATCCGCTGGTAGACGTCCACCGCGGTGCAGAAGCGGTTGGTGGTGAAGCCGAGGGCGATCCGGTGCCGAAGGTAGATCGCGCTCCCCGCGTCGGGGTCTACTTCGGAGGTGACGACGGCGGCGACGCCGAGGAAGTGCGCCAGGGGGTCCGCGAAGTCCCCGTTGACTCAGCCGATCGTCGCCGCGTTCTCGGATTTCCCCGCTGCGCGGGCGTCTACCCGATCCTGCTCAACCGCGCGGCTTCGCGCTCCGGCACGAACTCGCGCACGTGCTGGCCGGCGACACGGATGGTGCCGTGTTCCTGACCGAGGCGGGCTGCACGGGGGTGGCGGAGCGGGTGGCGGATCTGTTCGCGCTCGCGGACCTCCTTCCCGGACGGTGGATCGAGGAGTTGCGTGCCGGCGGGGTGGCGCGGCGCGGGGTCCGTGCCGAGATCGCCGTCGCCATCACCGGGTACGCCGAACGCTGGACGGCGGAGCGCCTGCGTGATCGAGCCGGGTTTCGCCTGCGGCTGTTCCGGGAACGGGCCGTGTAGAACGAAAAGGAAATCCGGAGCCCCAAACGAGCGAGGTCCCACCTCCAAGCCGGAGATGGGACCTCGCTGCATTCACATCCGCCGCGCTCTACATCAGGCGAGCATCATCATCGGGTCTTCCAGGTTCTGCTTCAGCGTCTGCAGGAACGCCGCCCCCGTCGCCCCGTCGATCACCCGGTGATCGCACGAGAGGGTGAGCCGCATCCGCGGCCGGATCAAGACTTCCCCGTCCACGGCAACCACCTTGTCCTCGATGTTGCCGACGGCGAGGATCGCCGCCTCCGGCGGGTTGATGACCGCCGTGAACTCGGTGATCCCGAACATCCCCAGGTTGGAGATGGAGAAGGTGGAGCCGGTGTACTCCTCCGGCTTGAGCTTCTTCTCCCGGGCGCGGCCGGCCAGTTCCTTTACCTCGCCCGCGATCTCGGCGATCCCCTTCGCGTGGGCGTTCCGGATCACGGGGGTGATCAGGCCCTCCTCCACCGCCACCGCGACGCCGATGTGCACGGCGTCGAACTGGCGGATCGACTCGCCCGTCCAGGAAGCGTTCACGAAGGGGTGCTTGCGGAGCGCGGCGGCGGTCGCCCTGATGACCAGATCGTTGGGGCTGACCCTGACCCCCTGCTCCGCGAAGCGCTCGTTGACCCGCTTCCGGAAGGCCATCGCCTCGCCCATGTCCACCTCGACGGTGAGGAAGAAGTGGGGAACCGGGCCGATGGACTGCGTGAGCCGCTTCGCGATCGTCTTCCGCATGGGCGAGAGCGGGAGGTCGCGCCCCTCTGCCGTGGGCTGCGGCGCCGGGGCTGCGGCGGCCGGTTGCGGCGGGGCTTCCGCGGCGGGCGCTGCCTGCATCGCCCCCTCGATGTCGCGCTTGACGATGCGCCCGTTGGGGCCGCTCCCCTGCACGTCGCCGATCTCCACCCCCGCCTCGGAGGCAAGGCGGCGCGCCAGCGGCGATGCCTTGACCCGGCCACCCCCGTTGCCCTGCGGCGCGGCCTGCTCGGGAGGGGGCTCCGCCTGCGCCGGGG
>JALZKG010000340.1 GCA_030859365.1 Gemmatimonadota bacterium | reverse complement strand
TTCGATCTGGACCTGGACCGCTTCAGTCCCTCGCCACTGCTCTGGGCCGAGCGCCCCGGAACCGCGGAGGTGCTGGAGCGCCTACGGATCCTTTCCGGCGCCCTCCTCGACCACAAGCGGGTGCGATTCGGGTACGAGGGGATCGGCCGGGGCGCGTCCACCGAGCGCGACGTGGCTCCCTACGGCCTGTTTCTTCAGCGAGACTGGTACCTCGTGGGCCACGACGAGACCCGGGGGACGATCCGGGTCTTCCGAGTAGCCCGGATGCGCCGCCCGGAGCCGAACCGGAAGGCACCGAAGACGCCCGACTACGCCGTCCCGGACGGCTTCGCCCTGGCGGATTACCTACAGCGCGAAGCATGGGAGCTGGGCAGCGAAGAAGACGACACCCTCGCGGCGGAGGTGCGCTTCCACTTCCCGGCCTCGCTGTGGGCCGCGCAGAACGAGCACGGCGAGCTGATCGAGGAATCGGCGGACGGCTCCAGCATCCGCCGCTTCCAAGTCCAGCAGACCGATCCGTTTCTTCGCTGGACCCTGAGCCTAGCGGGGGAGGTGGAGATCATCGCGCCTCCGGAGCTCCGGGCCGCGCTGTACACCCTTTCGGACGAAGTGGAGGCCCTGTACCGCGACGAGGTGCCAGCCGATGCGTAAGCGGCCCACCGCCGAGGACCAGCTCGGGCGGATCCTGCAGCTCCTCCCCGCCGCGGCGGGGGAGGACGGGGCGTCGCTGTCGGAGCTCGCCCGCATGCTGGGAACCGACGCGCGGCAGATCGTGCGGGACCTGGAGGAAGTCTACACCCGCGAGTTCTACCACCCCGCCGGGAGCGGGCACGATCCCCAGATCCTGATCGAGCCGGACCGGGTCCACGTCTGGACCAAGGGCGAGTTTCGCCGCCCCCCGAGCCTGACCCCGGCCGAGGCGCTCGCCCTCGGGCTCGGCCTCCGGATCCTCGCCGCCGAAGCCGACGAGGAGCGCCGGAGCGAGCTGCTCGCCTTCGCCAAGCGCCTGGAGGCGGAGATCTCGGCCTCGCCTCCGGAAGCACTACTCTCCGGTGTAGGCATCAGCACAGGTCCCGCGTCCGCGAACGAGGTACGGACGGTCCTGGTGGAGGCGTCGCGCGAGCGGCGGCAGTGCAGGATCGGCTATGTGAAGCCCGGCGTCACCCGCCCCGACGAGCGCGTGGTCTCCCCCTATGTTCTCGTCGCGGCGCAGGGGCACTGGTACGTGATCGCCTTCTGCGGCCGGAGCCAGGACGTGCGCGTCTTTCGGCTGGACCGCGTGGTATCGGCGGAGCTGGGGCCGGAGGGCTTCGAGGTCCCGGACGGCTTCGATCCCGGAGCGTACGTATCGGAGGGGCGGGTCTTCCGGGCCGAGGAGGAGACGACGGCTACGGTCCGCTACTCACCTGCGATCGCCCGCTGGATCCGCGAAAAGGGCCCTGTGGAGGAGGACGGCGACGGCGGCGTGCGGGTACGCTACCGGGTGGCCGATCCGCTCTGGATCGTGCGGCATGTCCTGCAGTACGGGGCCGACGCGGAGCTGCTGGACCCGCCCGAGCTTCGGGCGCTGGTACGGCAGGCGCTCGGACGCGTGAGGGGCACGGCGGTCTGAGTGTCAGAGGGGGTGCGTATCCTGGAGGTGTTGGTCCACACCTTTCCTGGGAGCACGCCTATGCTCGACGTCACGATCGGCAGTCCACAGCAGCACAAAGCCCTAACCATCTTCCCGCTCGTCGTCCCCGAGCCTGTCGAGCTGCCGTACGTGCTGCTCGTCGACGCGCTGAACGCACAGGCGCTGCGGATCACGGAGGTGGGCTCGGGCACGGTTCCCGAGCTGTACGCGGTCAACGAGGCGGAATCCGCCATCCTGATCCTCGACGGGGAGCAGCTGATCGGCGCCCGGCAGAACCGCATGACCAACCGCAGCATCGTGCTCCCCGGAAAGTGCAAGACGCGGATCCCGGTCTCCTGCATGGAGCAGGGACGCTGGCACTTCGACTCCGAGCACTTCACCCCGTCCCTGCAGCATTCGCCCTCCGCGGTGCGGCGCCAGGCACGCGAGGTGGAGGCCGAGTACGCCGCGAGGAACGAGCCGGTGCCGCGGGAAGCCCTCGCCCGCGCCCAGTCGAAGGTGTGGGAGTCCATCGCGGACCACGCGGACGCGGTGGGCTGCTTCTCCGAGACGGGCGCGATGAACGAGATGTACCAGCTCCATGCGGCGGATCTCGACACGTGGGTGGGGAGCTTCCCCGGCGTCCAGCGGCAGGTGGGGCTGCTCGCCTTTCTGGGCGGCCGCCCGCTGGGGATGGACGTGATCGGCGGGTGCGGCCTGTACGCGCGGCTGCATGACCGTCTGCTCCGGGGCTACATCATGGATGCCCTCGGGAGGCGGGGCGCCGACGCGGAGGTCAACGCGGAGAAGGCTCAGTCCTATCTGGATGGGGTCCGCTCCGCGCAGCGCACCCCTTCGGCGACGGTGGGGCAGGGCAGGTACTCGGTGCTGTCGGGCGAGGTGATCGGCGGGGAATTGACCGACGAGGAGCACGTCGCGCATCTGTCCGCGTTTCCGACGAACGCTGCCGGGGCGGGACCCGGGGAGCAGACGCACCCCGCCAGGGCTCGGGCACGTCCCCTGCCACCGCCGAGCCGTCGCAGGCGTCCCCGCGGGGAGTGAATGCGCGAGCCGGGATCTCGACCCGTGTCGAAGCGTGAACAGGAGCACTGGGTCCGGGAGGCGCTTGCCCAGCGGCTTCGGCCGGACCCGGTGCTCGTAGCTGTGCGGTCCTCTCCTTGATCACCGATCCCGTCCCGCGGCTTCAGGCGGCGGACCGCGCCCGCCTCGCCCTTCTGGCGGGAGCATTGCGCTGCCGCCCGGCCCCCGTGGTGGCTTCGCAAACCTGCGGCGGGGTCCGGGCTGGACCACGGTCCCGCTCCTGCCGGTGGGTAGCGCCTGTCCGCATTGATGGCGCCGCCTCCTCGCATCGGTGACCATCCCTGTCTTCTACGCTCCGGAGCAGAGCGCGAGCACTAACCGCAGCTACTCCCCGAGCGCCCAGAAGCCCGCGCTGGTGGTGGCCGCGTGGCAGCAGAGCGGCATCCCCACCCGCATCATCCGCCCCGAGCCCGTCACGCTGACGGACCTCTGCCGGGTCCACGATCCCGCCTACGTGCGTGGGGTGCTCGCCGGCAGGACAAAAAACGGCTTCGGGAACACCCTCCCCGAGATCGCCGCAACGCTCCCCTGGACCAGCGGCTCGCTGCTCTCGGCGGCCGGGCACGCGGTGACCACCGGGGAGAGCGCCTTTGCCCCCACCGGCGGCTTTCACCACGCCGGGTGGGATGCCGGCCACGCCTACTGCACGTTCAACGGGCTGTTGGTGGCGGCCCTGAGCTTACACGTCCGGCGTCTGGCGAAAAGGGTGGCCATCATCGACTGCGATCAGCACTTCGGCGACGGCACACGCGATGGGATCCGGCGGCTTGGGCTTGACTGGATTGGTTTCTACACCTACGGGGCAGCGCCACCCACCCGTGAGACGGCGGAGGACTGGCTAGCCGCGCTCCCGGGGATTGTGGCCTCTACCGCGGCCGGATCAGACCTGGTGCTCTACCAGGCGGGTGCCGATCCGCACGAGGATGATCCGCTGGGTGGATGCCTGAGCACAGAGCAGCTCGGACAGCGGGACCGCATCGTCTACCAGACCTGCCGGGATATGGGCGTTCCGGTGGTGAGCACGCTTGAGGGTGGATACCAGAAGCCCGTCGAGAAGGTGATCGCAATTCACGTCCAGACCCTGCTGCAGTTCGCGGAGGTGTGGATCAACGAACCCCTTGCCCGCCGGCCAGAGCCAGCGGCTGGAGTCTGAACCCTGAAGCCGGGTGTCTCACCATCGTTGACACGTACCGATCCTCTGCACGTGTGGCCGCGTCGTGATGCCATGCAGCTCACTCTGTCTGATCGGACTTTGCTTGCTGGCGCGCACGAGCGTCCTTGTAGGCCTGCCGGAACACCTGCCACAACGATCCTTCCTGTGGCGTGCCTGTCGGAAGGAGTCGCTGGCGAATCTGCACAGGCGGAGACAGCCTATTCACCGGCTCCCAATCCGCCTCGATGTCCTCTTTAGTGCCAGCGCCGCGGCTCGACCGCGCGTTGACCTCCCGAATAGCTCCACCGATGGACGTGGAACGGCGTTTGAAGCTCCACGCCGCCACCTAGTGCGGCACTGCCGGCACGGCGCGGTGAACGGAGTTGCCCGATCCAAACCGGCCGGCTCGACCCCCAGAAGGAGGTGCGCGGTGGCTGATTCCAACCACGAAGCGGTGCCAGAGGAGTCCGTACCGCTTCGCGCGTCGGTCGTGGCGGAACTCGCCGAGCTGAGAGAGAGGGCCCGAGACGTTACACTGAAGCAGCTCCAGGCCGGGGACTGGTTCAGCGACCTTCTCTACCAGACCCTTTCATCGTACGCGGAGAAGGTGGACGCGGAGTACTTCGAGACCAAGTACGCCGGCCTGAACCGCGACGCGATCGTGGACCGACGAATCCACCTCGCACAGCGACATGCCGCCGTCGTCGGGGGGGTCTCTGCTGCGGGCTACTCCGCCGCGGTGGTCGCCACGATCGGTACCAAGGGAGGGGCCTCTCTCTACACGATCCCGGCTGCGCTCGCGGCATTCACCGCGGACCTCTTCTTCCTCAGCCGCCAGCAACTCCGGCTCGCCTACGACCTGAGCGTGCTGTACGGATGCCCGATCGACCTGGAGGATCCTGAGGATCTGTTCATGCTGCTTCGCATCGCGTTCGGCGTGAAAGCGGGCGAAACCTTTCAGAACGCCCTCATCAAGGGAGCACCCGAAGCCACCCGTGTCGGGGTGAAGTCGCTTTTCTCGGGCGCAACCCTCCGCGCCGCACAGGCGCTTCCCGTCGTGGGGAAGCACCTTCTCCAGCGCAACATGATCAAGATGGCGATCCCCGCAGTCGCGGTCCCGCTCAGCAGCGGGCTCAATTACTTCATGACTGGGAGGATCGCGGTCACCGCGCGGCAGGTGTTCCGCGACCGGGCAGTCATCGCCGAATTGACGACGAACATCGCCAGCGAGGAGCCCGACGATCCGCTGCTGCTCCTCGAAGTGATATGGCTCGTGATCCGCGCAGACGGGAAGACATCGGAAGAGGAGGCGATGCTTCTGAACGCCCTTGCCTCCATGAACAGCGACAGTCCCGAGATGCAGGCGGAGGTGGAGCGGTTTCGTTCGGCTGTCCAGGTCGACGAGACGCGGGTGCTGGAACGCCTCGGTCGCGCCTCGGAGGAGACCCGACGTGTGATCTTAGACGCGGCCTGCCACGCTGCGGCGATCGACCATCGCCTGCACCGCAAGGAGATCAAGCAACTGGAGCGGATCGCGGCCGCCTGCCATCGCACCTTTGATGCCGACGCAGTGAAGGCGCTCGTCGCGCAGTACGCAGTGTGACTGTAGTGGTTCAGCCGAAATCGGACTTTCGGGAGGCGAGAGAAAGTAACAGCTTCCCCTTGACCGGCGAGTGGCCGGGACCATTGCAGGAGGGGGAGCGATGCGCAAGCCGAAGCGGCACTTCGGGGTGGAGGAGAAGCTGAGGATCCTGGAAGAAGCCAGATCTCCCGGCACCATCGTAGCCGAGGTGCTGCGTCGGCACGGGCTCGACGGCGCCACGTACTACCGGTGGGAGAAGCAGGCGCAGGAAGGCATGCGCCAGGCGCTCGTCGGCAAGCCACCGGGTCCGGCGACGAGGGACCGCTGGGTCGAGCGCTACAACGAGGAGCGGCTGCACGCGGGCATCGAGTACCTGCCGCCGGCCGAGTACTACCGCGATCCACCCGCGCGGCTACAGGAGCGCAGAAGCAAGCTGGAGCAGGGCCGGGCCCGACGCGAGCAACTCAACCGCAAGCGGCTCCGGCAGGCGGCGTAAACCACCGGGGAGGTGTAACTTTCACTCCAGGCCCGATTGTTCGAAAGGCTCTGAAGCGCTACACACTGCGTCACTGCGTCACGAGA
>JALZKG010000339.1 GCA_030859365.1 Gemmatimonadota bacterium | reverse complement strand
GCGCATGTCCCCGGTGTCATGCCGGCGCCCGTCGGGGGCGGGACCGGCACCACCCGTGGGCTCGGCGAAGCGGGGGCCGTCGCCGAACAGGCGCTGCGCGGTGCCGGCTCCCTCCAGCACCACCCGCCCGGTGCGCCAGCGCACGGCGAAGTTCCCCAGCTCCACCAGCGTCCCCTCCGCTCCGGCGAGCGACGCCCGCTGGCCCGCGAACACCCCGACGCCCACCTGGGCCGAAGCGGGGCCCCGCTCCCACAGGACCCACGGGTCCACGGGATCCAGCGGGCGGAGCTGCGCCTGGGCCGCTCCGCCCCCGGCGAATACAGCGAGCCCGACGAGCAGACCGACACCCCGAGGGCCGAAGAAGAAAGGAGAGCGGAAGACGCAGGTCATCGACGTCGTGGAGGGAGGTTGCTCGGGCGGGTCAAAGCTGGCACCAGCGCCCCAGGTTCGCCAGCACCCCGGAGGCGCGGGTGAAGCTCGCCTCCCCGAAGCCGAGCGCCCGCTTGATCTCCAGGTCCCGCTGGAGCTTGTTCCGCTCCCGCTCGATCCGCCACACCCGCCGCGGGCCGATGCGCCCCGCGTAGTACACCGCGTCGGAGGGAACCGGGTAGTCGCTGCCGTGCAGCGTGCGCTCCGCGATCAGGGGGTCGCGCGCGAGCCGGTGAAGGTGGGCGAAGCGGGCGGGGTTCGCGATCCCCGAGTTGTCCACCCACAGACCCGGGTAGCGCCGCAGCAGCTCCCGCAGCTCCGGGATCTGGTTCCGCTCGGAGGACGCGTGGACGGGAGCCGCGGAGTGGGCGCAGATCACCTTCACGCCCGCCTCCAGCGCCGGCACGAGCAGGCGGACGTCCATGAACTCCCGCGCCACCTCCCGGAAGGTGCGCTCCCCGGTGCCCGCGTGGATCAGCAGCGGGATCCCGGCGTCGGCGACGCGGCGGAGAAAAGGACGGATCCGCGGGCTTGTCGGGTCGATCATCTGGACGATGGGGAGCCACTTGATCAGCACCGCACCGCGCTCGATGCACTCCTCCAGCCGCTCCAGGGCGTCGGCGCGGTGGGGGTTGACGGAGGGGCCGGGGAGCAGCTCCGGGTGGCGCTCGCAGACGGTGAACACCCAGTCGGGCGGTACGATCATCTGGGAGCGGCCGCGGTCCAGCGCCCCCCGCTCGTCGTAGACGCCGTCGAAGCCGAGGGCCACCGCGTGGTCCAGCTCGCTGGCGGCGGTCCGCTCCGCGATCAGCCGGGCCCAGTCCCCGTCGACGGTCGTTCGCATCTGCCGCGGCCCGATGCCGTACGCGATCCGCAGAAACAGAAAGGTGTAGCGCCACCGGAAGCGCGCCGAGGTCCAGCACCCGGAGCCGTCCGTCCCCACCCCGGCCAGGTGGACGTGGACGTCGATGCGGGGCTTTCGTCGGGGGTGCGGCGCCATGGGGGTCACTCCTCACGCGGAAAGCGTGCGTCGAGCCACCGGGTCACGGCGGCGACGGCGCACGGGGCGAAGGGAAGCGTCCAGTGCGTCGCCCCCGGAACCGCTTGGAGGGTGACGTCGGGGATCCGGACGGCGAGGCGCTCCGCCTGCACGGGCGGGACCACGCGGTCGGCGCTTCCCGCGACGAGCAGCGTCGGCACCCGCACCCCGGGCGCCGCCCGCTCCAGCTCCAGCGAATCGACCCATCGCCGCACCCGGGCGACGTACGCCACGCCTCCCCCTCCCGCCATCCGCAGCGGGTACGCCGCGCGCCCGAAGGGGCCGAATGCCGGTACGACGCCACGGGCGCCGTAGTGCTCGCGCTGCCGCCAGCTGTCGGCGCAGAAGAAGCCGCGTAGCTCCCCCGCCCCGGCCGCCAGAGTGGGGCGGATCCGGAGCGGCGCAGAGAGCAGCACGGCGGAGCGCGCGTCGGGGAGGCGTCCGTCGGTCAGCGCGCGAAGCACGAGCGCCGCACCGAGCGAGTGGCCGAGCAGGTGCAGCGGAAGCGGTTCCCCCTCTGCGGCGTGGGCAACCGCGTCGGGGACCGCCTCCCGCACCGTGTCGTCCTCCCAGCGGGAGGTGCTCCCCCGCCCGTGGCCGTCCAGATCGAAGCTGAACACCTCCCACCCTTCCGCGACCAGCGCCTTGAAGAGCGCGACCAAGGGGAAGCAGGCATCGTTCCCCGTCCCGTGCGCCGCCACCACCCGCCCCCGCGCGGGGGCGGGTGGAAGCAGGCGGTACGCCGTCGTGTGTCCGCCCGCACGGGGGTAGCGGGATTGCCGGAGAGTGCCACCGTGCACGGCCATCCACGCCGACAGCGCCCGCGCCGCGGGCCGCTCCTCCGTCAAGCCGCCCCTGATGCCTGGTCCCGGTCGCCGGCCATCCACCCCTGCCCGGCGCCATCAGCG
>JALZKG010000336.1 GCA_030859365.1 Gemmatimonadota bacterium | reverse complement strand
GCTCCCAGTAGTGCACCGACGCCCCGCCCATCGGATCCACCCCGATGCGGAGCCCGCTCCCCCCGATCGCCTCCATGTCCAGCACCGACCCGAGGTCCGCGATGTATTCACCCCGCAGATCGCGGCGGGAAAGGGTGGATGCCGCCTCCGCCTCCCGCCGGGGGATCCGCTCCACCCCGCGCAGCCCCTCTGCCAGGAGCGCGTTCGCGCGCGCCTCGATGGCCGAGGTGATCGCGGTGTCGGCGGGTCCGCCCGTGGGCGGATTGTACTTGAAGCCGCCGTCCTCCGGCGGGTTGTGCGAGGGGGTGATCACCACGCCGTCCGCCAGGCCGTCCGGCGCACCCCGGTTGGCCCCGAGGATGGCGTGCGAGATCACCGGCGTGGGAGCGTAGGGCGAGCCGTCGCTGAGCACGAGCCGCACCCCGTTGCCGCCGAGAACCTCCAGGGCGGTGTCGAGCGCCGGCTCCGACAGGCCGTGGGTGTCGCGGCCCAGGAAGAGCGGCCCCGTGATCCCCTCCGCCCGCCGATGCTCCGCGATGGCCTGGCAGATCGAGGCGATGTGATCCTCGTTGAAGCTCCGGTGCAGCGACGATCCGCGGTGTCCCGAGGTTCCGAACGACACGCGCTCGCCGGGCTCCTCGGGCTGCGGGCGGTCCGAATGGTAGCGGGACAGGAGCGCCGGCAGATCGATCCGGGCGTCGTGCGGCGCGGGCTTTCCGGCGAGCGGGTGGACGGACATGGCTCGGGATCGATCCGCGGGCGGAGGCGGGTGGAGAGCGGCGGGCCGGGGGAGCGAGAGCCCCGGGATGCGACGACGCCAGGGGGGCACAGACCGTGCCGGGTCGCGGCCGGGGCACGATCCCGCTCACACCGGCGAAACGAGACGATGGGAACAGCGAGGGCAGCCGCGTCAGGCGGGTTGCGGCGGGAGCTCGGCCTGCTGGACGCGGTCGGCGTGGGGTTCGGCGCCATCATCGGCGCCGGCATCTTCGTGGTGACGGGGGTGGCCGCCGGGATCGCGGGCCCCGCCTTCCTGGTGGGGCTCTTCGTCGCCGCGATCGCCGCCACCTGCAACGCGCTCTCCTCCGCTCAGCTCGCGGCGGAGTACCCGCAGGCGGGCGGCACCTACGAATACGGCTACCGGGTGCTGAGCCCCTGGGCCGGGTTCGCGGCCGGGTGGATGTTCCTGGCGAGCAAGACCGCCGCGGCCGGCACGGTGGCGCTCGGCCTCGCCGGCTACCTGGACGCCCTGATCCCCGGGCTGCATCCCCGCTCCGTAGCCGTGGGGGCGATCGTCGCCTTCACCGCCCTCAACTACTTCGGCGTGCGGCGCTCTAGCCGGGCGAACCTGGCCATCGTCGCGGTGTCGCTCGCCTCGCTCCTCCTCTTCGTCGTCGCCGGAGCGGCCGCGTTCCGGATGGAGAACCTGGTCCCGTTCGCGCCCATGGGGTGGCGGCGCGTCATGGAGTCGGCGGCTCTCCTCTTCTTCGCCTACACCGGGTACGCGCGCATCGCCACCCTGGCCGAGGAGGTGCGGGAGCCCCGGCGCACCATCCCGCGCGCCACCGTGATCACCATCGCGGGCGCGGTGCTCCTCTACTTCGCCGTCGCCCTGGTAGCCGTCGGCGCCCTCGGTGCGGGCGGGCTATCGGCCACCTCCGCTCCGCTGCGGGCCGCCGCACTCGCCTTTCCGTACCCGTGGGTCGCCACCGCGGTGTCCGTCGGCGGCGTCACCGCAATGCTCGGCGTGATCCTTTCGCAGCTCCTCGGCCTTTCGCGGATGGGCTTCGCGATGGCGCGGCGCGGGGATCTCCCGCCCTTTCTGGAGCGGATCCACCCGCGCTACGGCGTCCCCGGCCGGGCGGTGCTCCTGATCGGCGCGATCGCCGCCGTCGTCGCGGCCACGGGCACGCTCCGCGGGGTCGCCTCCGCCGCGTCGTTCGCGATCCTCATCTACTACGGGATCGCCAACCTGGCGGCGCTACGAATGCATCGCGACGCGAAGCTGTTCCACGACGCGGTTC
>JALZKG010000328.1 GCA_030859365.1 Gemmatimonadota bacterium | reverse complement strand
GGGCGGGAGCGAGTACCTGAAGACGATTCATGGCCGTGTCGCGGGAGGTGCTCCGGCGGTCGACCTCGCCGCCGAGCGCTCCCTGCAGGGAGCGCTGCTGGAGGGGATCCGCGCCGGGGTGGTCCGCTCCGCCCACGACTGTGCCGACGGCGGCCTGGCCGTCGCGCTCGCGGAGTCCGCGTTCGGCGCCGATTGGGGGGTCGACGTGGAGCTGGAGGATGACCTCCCCCTCGCCCCACTCCTCTTCGGCGAAGCGCAGGGGCGGGCCGTCGTGTCATGCCGACGGGGCGACGAGGCTGCCCTGCTGGAGATCGCCCGGAGCAACGGCGTCCCCGCCTCACGCATCGGGGAGGTGGGAGCGCCTGGTGCCGCGTTCCGCATCCGCACCCGCGCCGGCGTGCTCGACACCCGGACCGGGACGCTCGCTGCGGTGTATTTCGGGGCGATCCCACGGCGCATGGACGGCGCCCCGGAAACGGTCGAGGCGGCGCTGGAATCCATCGTCGAGAACCCCTGAGCGCCGCCCCCGCTCCACCCCCGAGCCACGGCTGATCGATGTGCGGAATCGTAGCGGTTTCCGGGGTCCCGGAGGCCGCCCAGCTCGCCTTTCTGGGGCTCTACTCGCTGCAGCACCGCGGCCAGGAGGCGGCGGGGATCGCCGCTCTCGGCCCGGACGGGATCACCCGGCTGCACCGCGGCTCCGGCCTGGTCTCGGACGCCATCGGCGAGCGCGACCTGGAGCGGCTCCCCGGCTCGCTTGCGCTCGGCCACATCCGCTACTCCACCGCCGGCGGCGCCGGGCTGCACAACGCGCAGCCGATCCACGTGCGCTACCGGGAGGGCGACCTCGCCCTCACCCACAACGGCAACCTGACCAACGCGCAGCAGCTTCGGGAGCGTCTGGTGCAGGAGGGGGCGCTCTTCAGCAGCACCATCGACTCCGAGACCATCGTCCACCTGATCGCCCGCTCGCAGCGGCCGACGGTCGACGAGCAGATCCACGACGCGCTGGAACAGCTGGAAGGGGCGTTCAGCGTGCTCATCACCGTCGGCGATACCCTGTACGCGGCGCGCGACCCCTTCGGCTTCCGTCCGCTCGTGCTCGGCACGCTTGCCGGCGGGATCGTCGCGGCCTCGGAAACGTGCGCGCTCGACATCGTGGGCGCCACCTACCTGCGCGACGTGGACCCGGGCGATGTGCTGCGGATCCGCGGCGGGCGGATCGACGTCCTGGCTTCCCTTCCGCCGGTGGGCCGCCCCGCACCCTGCGTCTTCGAGCTGGTCTACTTCGCCCGCCCCGACTCGCGGCTCTGGGGCTACACCGTGGATCGCGCCCGCCGTCTCTTCGGCCGGCAGCTCGCCGCAGAGCAGCCGGCTGACGCCGACTGCGTCATCTCCGTCCCCGACTCCGCCAACTCCGCCGCCCTCGGCTACGCCGAAGCCGCGGGTCTCCCCTTCGAACTGGGGCTGATCCGCAACCACTACGTCGGACGCACCTTTATCGAGCCCTCCCAGGCGGGGCGTGACTTCAAGGTGCGGATGAAGTACAACCCGGTGCGGGAGGTGCTGGAGGGAAAGCGGGTGGTGGTGGTGGACGACTCGGTGGTGCGCGGCACCACCTCGCGCGGCCTGGTGCGGATGCTTCGCGAGACTGGCACCCGCGAGATCCACTTCCGCCTGGCCTCGCCGCCGGTCCGCTGGCCCTGCTTCTACGGGATCGATATGCCGACGCGCGAGGAGCTGATCGCCGCGCACAAGTCGCCGGAGGAGATCCGCGACTACCTCGGGGTGGACTCGCTCGGCTACCTCTCCGAGGAGGGGATGCTCGCCTGCGTCAGCGGGGCGGGCAGCTTCTGCACGGCCTGCTTTTCCGGCGACTATCGCGCCCCGCTCGTGGATATGGAGCGGGGACACGCCATGAGCTCCCACTGCTGAACCACGGACTCACGCCATGAGATACCGCACCTACCCCGGCACCGACATCACCGTTTCCGAAGTGGGCTTCGGCCTGTGGACGCTCGCCGCCGGATGGTGGGGCGACTTCACGGACCATGAGGCGGTGGCGCTGCTGCACCGCGCCTTCGACCTGGGCGTGACGCACTACGACTCGGGAGATACGTACGGCAACGGCCGGGCGGACGAGCTGCTCCGCCGCGCGTTTGCGGATCGCTGGGACGGCGTCACCGTCACCACCAAGGTCGGGTACGACTTCTACGCCCACCCCGATGCCCGGCGCGGGCAGCAGGCGATCCCCCACAATCCGTCGCCCGACTACCTGCGCAGCGCGGTGGAGTGCTCGCTGGAGCGGATGGGACGCGAAGTGCTCGAC
>JALZKG010000319.1 GCA_030859365.1 Gemmatimonadota bacterium | reverse complement strand
GGCTCTGGGAATACTGCCCCGACAAGGACCGCGGCTTCGTGCGGGGCCACCTGGGGATGATGCTTTTCTCGGGCGAGGAGGGCGAGAAACGATTGAGCGCCCTTTCGGGAGGCGAGGCCGCGCGGCTCGTGTTCAGCCGCCTCGCTCTGGAGCAGCCCAACGTGCTGGTGCTCGACGAGCCGACCAACCACCTGGACCTGGAATCGATCGAAGCGCTGGTCGCGGGGCTGCAGAGCTACGAGGGGACGCTGATCCTGGTTTCGCACGACCGCTGGTTCGTGCGCCAGCTCGCCACCCGGATCGTCGAGATCAGCCGGAGCGGGATCCGCGACTACCAGGGCAGCTACGAGGAGTACGTCCACGCCTGCGGCGACGACCACCTGGATGCCGACGCGGTGGTCCTCAAGGCTCGCCGCGAGGATCGCAAGGAAAAGGGGAGGGAGCGGTCCGCGAATGGCAGGCGGCGGGAGGAGTCCGCCCCGCGCGAAAACGGGAAGGCGGCGACGGCCGCTGGCCGAAGCCGCCTGGAGCGGCGCCGCGATGATCTCACCGCCGGGATCGAAGCGGCCGAGTCCCGCATCGGAGAGATCGACGCGCGGTTCTGCGCGCCGGGCTACTACGAGCAGACTCCACCCGAGAAGGTAGCGGTGCTGGAGGGGGAGCGGGCCGGGCTCCAGACGAGGGTGGAACGGCTGATGGAAGACTGGGAACGGGTGGAGCGGGAGATCGACGGGATCGGGTAGTGCTCGAGGCTACCCGCCTCCCGCCCGGAGCATGTGTCTTGCACCCGCGCCATCGCACCGGTCCCGAGCCGGGTTCGCACCGGACGGCAGCGTCAGCAGGGACTCCACTTCCGCGGGAAAGAGCATGGACCGTAAAGAGCGGGGACACCCGGGCGGACCCCACCCAGAAGGGTTGGCCCACGCCGACGGCGGATCGGTGGAGCGCCGGTCGCGACACCCTGGCGAGCGCTTCCGCTGTCCCGGGTGCCGACGGTGGCTGTCCCCCGCGGCGCACTCCTGCGCGGACTGCGGATGGGTGAGCCGCCGGGCGACCCCCGCGCCCGCCGGATGGCAGACAGGAAGCACGAGGCGGGTGTCGGCCGCGGCGGCTTTCGTCCTGGTACTGCTGATCGTTCTCTTCGTGTTCTGGCTCGCCGTCTGGGCTCCCGGATCGCTGGAACCGCCGAGGACGATTCCGATCGTGCCCGGCGCCACGGAGAGGAGTCGCTGATGAGGGCGCGCGGCCCGCTAACGGCGGCGCGGCCGATGGAGGGGTGGACAACCGGGGGTGGAAGGCTTATGATCAGCGCACCGAAAACCAGTGCCCCGGCTCCCCCGGCCCGGGTCTTCCGCTCGCCGAACGCCGCCCACGTCCGGAACGCTTGCGCGCCGGTTCGGGTACCTCCCACCTCCTCCGCTGTCGACCCCCCAGGAGCCGCCTGTCCATGAGAAATCGTCTGCTCGCCCTTGTCGCCGCCGGAATGCTCGCCGCACCCGCCGTCGCGCCCGCTCAGAACGCCGCGTCATCGCTCCGGCTGGATCTGAACATCCCGACCTCCCGTCTGGTGGTGTGGGAGGGCGACCGGATCGTGAAAGCGTACCCGATCTCGGTGGGTACGGTGGGGCACGACACCCCCACGGGCGAGTTCACCATCTCCCGGGCCGAGTGGAACCCCTGGTGGACGCCGCCGGAGCGGGAGTGGGCCAAGAACGACAAGAAGACCCCCCCGGGCCCCAACAACCCGATGGGACGGGTGAAGCTGTTCTTTGCACCGTACTACTTTATCCATGGCACGCCGCACGAGAAGGATCTGGGGCGGCCGGCGTCGCACGGCTGCGTTCGCATGCGCAACACGGACGTGATCGAGCTCGGCAAGATGCTGCACACCCACGGCCGTGCGGCGGTTCCTCCGACCGCGGTGGCGAAGATCCTGGCCAACTCCAGCCAGACCCGGGTCGTCGGCTTCCCGGATCGGATCCCGCTCCGCATCCGCTACGAGCCGGTGGTGATCGAGGGGGGTGAGCTGCGCATCTACCCCGACGTGTACGCCCGCAAGTCGGTGCACACGGAGGGGGTGTACCAGGCGCTGCTCGCCGCCGGCTACGGGGTTGACGGGATCGACCGCAACGCCATCCGTGCCGTGCTCAAGCGCGCCGAGGCTTCCAAGACGCGCCCCTTCGTGGTGCTGGTGGAGCAGGCGTTTGGTGGAGCGCTGACG
>JALZKG010000312.1 GCA_030859365.1 Gemmatimonadota bacterium | reverse complement strand
GTACGACACCTCTTCGGCACCGAGCTGCGGGACCGGGTGGATTACTTCATCTCGGTGGACGGCACGGGGCTGGACCTCACCAAGGACGCAGTGGGGAGCCACCGCTACCGGGTGACCTACCTGGGGCCGGGGGGCCACTCCTATGGCGCCTTCGGCATGCCGAACCCGGTGCACGCGCTGGGGCGGGCCATCGCCACGGTGTCGGAGTTCCAGGTGCCGGCCGACCCGAGAGTGACCTTCAGCGTAGGCGTGGTGCGGGGCGGCACCTCGGTCAACTCCATCGCCGCCGAAGCAAGCATGGACGTCGATATGCGCTCGCTCGACGCGGCGGCGCTGCAGGCGCTGGACAGGCGATTTCAGCGGGCGGTGCAGGATGCGCTGGCGGAGGAGAACGCCCGCTGGACGGGCGGGCTCCGCCTCACGGTGCAGATCGACACCATCGGGATCCGACCTGCGGGCTCCCAGCCGGAGAGCGCGCCCGTGATCCGGGCGGCACTCGACGCGGGCGCCGCGCTCGGGATCCAGCCACGGACGACGGCGTCCAGCACCGACGCCAACATCCCCATCAGCCTCGGCATCCCCGCGGTGACCATTGACGGCGGAGGGCAAGGCAAGGGGGCGCACTCGCTGCAGGAAAGCTTCGACACCCGCAACAGCCATCTCGGAACCCAATGGGCGCTGCTCTTCGCTCTCACGTTGGCGGGGGTTCGCTAGCGCTCCTGCAAATTCATCTGTTTACCGCCGACGGGCTCCGCTGTCCGGAGCGGAGGCCACCGACCGGTCCCCGTGGAGGACAGCCCATCGAAAACGGTTCTGCGCCCTCCCCGTAAAACTGCTTATTATAGTGAGTTATCCTGCGTTGTTTAACGGCACGCCTCATGCCTTCTACCTCATGGTACACGGCCCCAATCAGGAGGTGAATGGTGGAGATCATCCGTAGTTTTGTGGAAACGAGCCCCAGCGGCTTCCGAGCTTATCTCGCGCTGCAGTGTGCGCTGATGCGGCACTACGTCGCGCGTGGCGGCACCGAGGAGGAGTTCTGTGTCCGGCTTGCGCCGGTCTTCCACCGGCGGTTCGCTCCCGTGCTGCTGTATCGCGGGGGAGCGGAGTAGAGCTCAGCTCTGGACTTCCCGGCGCCGCTCTCCGCCGGGTCGCCGCAGAAGGCGGCAAGGTCCATGCGTGGGGTTTTCCGGCTGCCTCCGCACTTCCGCGGAGGCGCAACCCGCAACCCGCTTGCCGATATGACCGACCAGGGACGCTTTGCAGACGAGGACGAAGAGCCAGGGCAGACCCCCGAGGGCCCGAAGAGCGACATGCCCACGACGCCGCTCACCGACCCGATTCGGGAGCGGCTCTTCAAGTCGCGCACGGTGATCATCAGCGGGGAGGTGAACCAGCGCCTCGCCGCGAGCGTGATGGCGCAGCTGCTCGCCCTTTCCGCCGAAGCCGCCGACCCCATCACCGTCTTCATCAACTCGCAGGGAGGCCACGTGGAGTCGGGCGACACGATCCACGACATGATCCGCTTCGTCGAGCCCCGCGTGCGCATCGTCGGCACCGGGTGGGTGGCCAGCGCGGGAGCGCTGATCTACGTGTCGGTTCCGCCGGAGGACCGTTTCTCCCTCCCCCACACCCGCTTCCTCCTGCACCAGCCGGCCGGCGGAGTCGGCGGAACGGCGGCGGACATCGACATCGAGGCCCGTGAGATCGTGAAGATGCGGCAGCGGCTCAACGAGATCTTCTCCGAAGCGACGGGGCAGCCGCTGGAGCGGATCGAGGACGACACCCGGCGCAACTTCTGGCTTTCGGCCGTGGAGGCCAAGGAGTACGGGCTGGTGGGCCAGATCATCCGGGGGGTCGCCGAGCTGCGGTGACCCGAGCGCCGCCGGGTAGGGACCCGTCAGATCCCCAGCGGCATCGCTCGCGGCTCGGGGCCGCTGTAGTCGTAAAATCCCTTCCCGCTCTTGCGGCCGAAGTACCCCAGCGAAACCATTCGCTTCAGCAGCGGGGGGGAGGCGTAGCGCTTTTCCCGGTACTCGTCGTACATGATCCCACCGATCTTGTCGAGCGTGTCCAGCCCGACGAAGTCCGACAGGGTGAACGGGCCCATTGGGTAGCCGGTGCCGAGGCGCATCCCGCGGTCGATGTCCTCGATGGAGGCGACGCCCTGCTCCACCGCGCGGATCGCGTCCATCATGTACGGCACGAGGAGCAGATTCACCACGAAGCCCGAGTTGTCCTTGCAGACGATGGGCTCCTTGCCCAGCGACCGGGCGAACTCGAAGGCGGTGTCGAAGACCCCGGGGTCGGTAGCGATGGTGCGGACCACCTCCACCAGCTTCATCACCGGTACCGGATTGAAGAAGTGCAGCCCGACCATGCGCTCCGGCCGCCGGGTCGCGGCGGCCATGTCGGCGATGGTGAGCGACGAGGTGTTGGACGCGAAGATGGTGTTCGCGCCGCAGATTCCATCGAGCGTGCGCCACATCTCGTTCTTGAGCTGCAGATCCTCGACCACCGCCTCGATGATAAGGTCGCAGTCGGCGAGATCCTCCAGACGGGTGGTGCCGCGGAGTCGCCCCTGAACCCCGTCGCGCTCTTCGGCGGTCATCTTCCCCTTCTCGACGGCCTTGCCGAGCTGCTTCTGGATTGCGGCGGTGCCCCGGCCCACCTGCTCGTCGGAGAGCTCGCGCGCCGTGGTGTCGTACCCCGCCTGCGCGCACACCTGAGCGATGCCGCTCCCCATCAGCCCCATTCCAAGCACGCCTACCCTGCGGATCTCCGCCATGCGTCCTCTGCGATGAATGTTGGACGACCATGCCCGGCGGGCGCGGTCACAAACCCAGCGTCTTGAGCGTGTCCCGCCACGAGGGGGAGGGCGGGAGCAGCTCGCCGCTTTCCAGCCGGTCGAGGACCGACTCCAGTCGGGTGCCGATCCGCTCCGACAGCGTTGCGTACCCCGCCCGCATCACCCAGAGCGATCCCGCGAAGACGGGAAGGCCCAGCAACGCCGCCGGCGGGGCGATGGCGATCGCGAAGGCCGCGGCCACACCCATGGCTCCGCCGCCCCCGCCGAGCAGTGCGCCGGCCGCGAAGCCCGCGCGGCCCTGTGCCATGTCGGCGGAGAGCGACAGGTAGCAACGCCGCTCATCGACCGGCTCGACCGACAGCTCCACGCACCGCGCCTTCACGAGCCGCTGGTCGCCGAATGCCCGCCCCACCGAAGCGGACATGCTCCTTCCCCTCTCGTACACGCTCCACCCGGGGCGTCGGCGCTGCACCGTCATGTGCTCGCACTCGGTGAAGTAGCGCTCGAGGTCGCGCGCCGCGTCGGCGGCGGCGAGCGCGACCACTCGGCCGGCGACCACCCGCGACGGCCCGAGCATATGGGTGAGCACGCCGTGCTCTTCCTCCGCACCCCTGCCGCGCACCTCGGCGATGGCCTGGTGAAGGTGCGGTTCCGGGAGGCCAAGCTCGCGCCCGATCCGCAGCACCTCGGCCTCGCTGACGCCCTCCTCCACGCTCCCCGGGGACGACTGCAGCTCGACGGCGCGGCGGATCACCTCCTCCAGCTGGTGGGAGGAGAGGCGGCGCGCGGGGAGATTGCTCCCCTGCTCTTCCGGTGCGGCCATCGGCCGGGGCGGGACGGCGGCTACGCCGGGAGCGATTCCACCACGACGGCGATCCCCTGCCCCCCGCCGATGCAGGCGCTGCCCAGGCCGAAGCGCTTGCCCTGCCGCCGCAGCTCGTGGAGAAGGTGGACGGTGATGCGGGCGCCGGACATCCCCAGCGGGTGGCTCATCGCGATCGCGCCGCCGGAAAGGTTGGTACGCTCGCGGTCGAGCCCCAGCTCCTTTTCCACCGCGCAGAACTGTGACGCGAAGGCTTCGTTGATCTCGACCAGCTCCATCTGGTCCAGCTCCATCTCTCCGCGCTTCAGCGCGAGCCGCGACGCGGGCGCCGGCCCGATCCCCATGTGCTTCGGCTCCACCCCGGCGATTCCCCAGGAGACGAGGCGCCCGAGCGGCTTCAGACCGTGGCGGTCCGCGTAGCTGGCGGACGCGATCACCACCGCCGCGCCGCCGTCCCCGATCCCCGACGCGTTGCCCGCGGTGACCGTGCCCCCCTCCTTGAAGTACGGCTTCAGCTTGCCGAGCATCTCCATGGTGGTTTCCGGCCGCATGTGCTCGTCGCAGGCGAAGTCGGTTTCGCCCTTGCGCGTCTTCAGCGTGATGGGGACGATCTCCGCGTCGAAGCGCTTCTCCTCGCACGCTGCCTTCGCGAGCTGCTGGGAGCGGTGGGCGTATTCGTCCACCGCTTCGCGGGTGATCCCGTAGTGGCTGGCCAGGTTTTCGGCGGTCATCGCCATGGAGCAGCCGGCGAAGGTGTCGGTCAGAGCTTCCCAGAGCAGGTCCTCGTAGAACTTGCCGGCCGGCCCCAGCCGCTGATCGCCCCAGCGCGCACCACGGATCACGTGCGGCGCCTGGCTCATCGACTCCGTTCCTCCGCAGAGGGCGACGTCCGTTTCCCCGAGCATGATCTCCATGGCGCCGCCGATGATCGCCTGGAACCCGGATCCGCAGAGCCGGTTCACGGTGAGCGCCGGGGTGTCGTGCGGCAGACCGGCGCGCAGCCCCACGTGACGGGCGAGATAGATGGCGTCGGAGGAGGTCTGCAGGGCATTGCCGAAGACGACGTGGCCCACCTCCTCGGTGGGCGTGCCGGCCCGCTCCAGCGCCGCCTCCGCCGCGATCACCCCCAGATCGGTCGCGCTGAGCCCTCTGAGCGAGCCGCCGAACGTTCCCATCCCGGTCCGAGCCGCGGAAAGAAAGACCACGTCCGTGTTGCTTCCCTGAGTGCTCATACGCGTCGCTTCGCGGAGATGAAAGGGGGATCCGATGGGCGCAATATGCGCCGAGCCGCGAAGCGGCGTCAAGCGCTCGCGACGGTTGCCTCCCCGCCGCTCGCGGTCTAGCTTTGCGCCCACCATGTCCTACCGGCTGCTCCGCCCGCTGCTCTTTCGCCTCCCCGCCGAGGCGGCGCACCACCTCGGCGGCCGGGCCATGCGGGCGGCGCTCGCCACCGCGCGCGCGAGGGCGGCCGCCCGTCGCATCTTCGAGGTGACGAGCCCCGCGCTCCGCAGCGAGCTATGGGGGATCTCCTTCACGAACCCCGTGGGGCTCGCCGCCGGCTTCGACAAGACGGGGGAGCTCTTCAACGCCCTGGGAGCGCTCGGGTTCGGGTTCATCGAGATCGGCACCGTCACGGCGCTCGCGCAGCCGGGCAACCCGGCCCCGCGCCTCTTCCGCCTGCCCACCGACCGCGCCCTGCTGAACCGGATGGGCTTCAACAACCCCGGTGCCGAAGCGTTTGCCCGCCGCCTCGCGGCCGGATCGATCGAGCCGGTTTTGGGGGTCAACCTGGGGAAGAGCAGGATGACGCCGCTGGCGGAGGCGGAGGGCGACTACCTGCGTTCGCTGGAGCTGCTGGAACGCTGGGCTCGCTACCTGGTGATCAACGTAAGCTCTCCCAACACGCCCGGGCTTCGCGCCCTGCAGGACGCCCGGCCGCTCCGGCGGCTGCTCCGGACCATGGTCGCGCGTGCGGCGGAGCTCGCCTCCGAACGTGGGGAGCCGCCCCGTCCCCTGCTGCTCAAGATCGCCCCCGACCTGTCGGACGCCGGGGTGGACGAGGCCGTCGAGATCGCCCGCGAGGAGGGGGCGGCCGGGATCGTCGCGACCAACACCACGCTTTCCCGCGCGGGGCTCCGCACCCCGGCGGCGCGGCTGGGGGCGCTGGGCGCGGGAGGGATCAGCGGCACGCCGGTCCGCGCACGGGCGCTGGAGGTGGTGCGGCGCGTGTTCCGCCGCACCGGCGGGGATCTGCCGGTGGTGGGGGTCGGGGGAATCTTCGGCGCCGAGGACGCCTACGCTTACATCCGCGCGGGCGCCAGCCTGGTGCAGCTCTACACCGGGCTGGTGTACGGCGGCCCCGCCACGGTCCGCACCATCAACCAGGGGCTGGTCCGCCTGCTGCGGCGGGATGGACACCCCGTAGTGGCGGATGCGGTGGGGAGCGACGCGTGAGCACGCTCCGCGCCGTGCGCTGGGCGCACGGGTACCTCCGCGACCGCCCCGCGCGGGAGGAGGAGGTGAGGGTGCGTACCCCCCTAGGTGAGCGTGAAGCGACGCTGCACCTCCCCCGGGGCCCACGCCCCCACACCGCCTGGATCGTTCTGCACGGGATCACCGCCCGCGGGCGGCGGCACCCCGCCCTGCTCCGCTT
>JALZKG010000350.1 GCA_030859365.1 Gemmatimonadota bacterium | reverse complement strand
GAGACCACCCGCACCGTGGTGTCCGCCGTGGCGGCGATCTGCAGGCGCTGCCGCGCCTCGGGAGTCAGCACCTCAGCCGCATTCTGCAGCTCCCCGCTCGCCCCCACCAGCCACCCCGCGGGGAGGGTGAGCGACACGTCCCAGTCGCCGTACTCCAGGTAGAACTCGCCGTCGCCCAGGTACGGCGTGGTGTTCCAGCCCCGCACGTCGTCGAAGGTTGCCACCTGCGGGTACCACTGCGCCACCTGGAAGACGCGGCCGCCGAGCGCGTCCTCCCAGGCGGTGCGGAAGGCGCCCGTGGGCGGCACGGTGTGGCGCCAGTCGATCTCCAGGACCACGCTGTCACCCGGCGCGACGGGGCGGGGGAGGAGGAGCCGCGCGATCGTCCCCTGCACGCTGTAGCCGGGGACCACGCGCGCGTCGCCCGCCACCCGGAGCTGCTGCGGGGTGCGCACCTCCAGCGCCTGTCCCTGCGCCACCACCCGCTCCAGCGTCACCCCGCCGGTGACGGGGACGGTGCGGTTGCGCGGCACCCCCTGGCTGAACACGTTCTGGTACAGGTTGAGGACCACGTCCGGGAGCGCCGCCGGCGAGCGGTTGTGGTAGACGATCCGCTCGCGCCCGCGCAGCAGCGCGGTCTCGGGGTCCAGTTCGGCCTCGATCCGGTAACGAACCCGCTGCTGCCAGTAGTTCGGGCCCGGCTCCCCGTTCCCGGTGCGGGTGCCGCGCTCCCGGGCGGCCAGGACGGACGGCGGAACCGGGACCGGGCGCAGCAGAAAACGGGTCGCGGTGTCGGCCGCTTCCTCGGGCGTCAGGCGGCCGGGCGCGGGCGGGGCGCAGGCGGCGAGGAGGAGGAGCGAGAGCGCGGCAAACGAGCGGCCTGACCAGGACACGGGCAACCTCCGGGTACGCGGGGCGTGGGACTCCGTTGACGGGAACGCCTTCGGAGACAGCAATACTCGGGCGCGACGCCGAAGGCGGTTGAGCGACGGAGCTGTCACGGTGGATGCGGGAGCGGGTCGCGGAAGCCGGTGGAGGTGATCGGTCGCGGAACGCGTCGGCGCCGCAGGGGCACACGCGCACAAAGCGGCGGTATAGTACCGGAGGTGCGCGCTCGACGCGGCGATAGCATGGGCTTCAGCGCGATCGGGGAGGTCCGGCCGCTCCCCGGAGCGGCCGACGCAGGGGGATGGAATACAGGATCGATCCTCTCAACGCGCGGGCCGGAGGCAACGATGCGAATCGGGTTCCTGCTGGTGGGAATGCTCGGCCTGCTGCATGCCTTCGCCCCTCCGCTTGCATCCCAGACGGTTCGAGGCGTGCTCCTGGAGGAAGGCTCTGAAAAACCGATCCGGGGATCTCTCCTGGTGCTCCTTGACAGCGAGGGAAACCAACGGAGTCGCGCCCTGAGCGATGAGCAAGGCAACTTCGTCCTGCAGGCGAACGCTCCCGGGCGGTACACCCTGCGGACCGATCGCATCGGGTTCAGGAGCACGGTCACACCCACATTCGAGCTTCGCGCGGGGGAGACCGTCCAACGACGCATTCTTGCCTCGCTGGCGGCGCTCCAGCTCGAGGCGATCACCGTGGGAGCGCGGCGGCGCTGCACCATTCGGCCCGCGGACGGACTCGCGGTGGCTACGCTGTGGGAGGAGGCTCGCAAAGCGCTCAATGCCGCCGATTTCACCCAGGATCAGGGGCTGTACCGCTTTCGGGTACGGCGATACGAGCGGGATCTGGATCTGGAGTCGCTCCGGATCACCCGGGACACCGCCCGCACTCGCACCGAATTCTCCGATAACCCTTTCGTCAGCCTGCCCGTGGAGCAGCTTCTTACGGGCGGGTTCGTTCAGAAGACCGACACCGGGACCGTCTACGCTGCCCCGGACGCCCAGGTCCTCCTTTCCGACGAGTTTCTCGACGCGTACTGCTTCCGTCTTGCGGAAGCGCCGCGCGGAGCGGACGGCCTCGTCGGCCTTTCCTTCGAGCCCGCGGCACGGGGGGGTCCACCCGCCGTGCGCGGCACCCTGTGGCTGGACCGGACGAGCCTGGAGCTGCGCTTCATGGAATACGGGTATACCCGTGTGACGCTTCCGGCAGGGCCGGTGGAGCGGCTGGGGGGAAGGGTGGAATTCGAAGCACTTCCCTCCGGCTCCTGGATCGTACGCAGCTGGTGGATCCGGATGCCGCAGGTGCAGGAGCGATACGCCGCATGGATGCCGGCGGGGCAGCGCATGCAGCAGGTGATCGACGGCATCCGGGAGGAGGGGGGTGAGATCCAGGAGGTGGTCGCCGTCGACGGACGCCTGGTAAGGGTCAGCGCGCCTGCTTCGGTGAGCGGCGTCGTGTACGACAGCGCCGCGGCTGCTCCCCTGGCGGGGGCCGTCGTGTCCCTCGTGGGCACGGAACACATCGCCCGGACGGACTCCGCGGGGCGGTACGCGCTGGAGAATCTTTCGGAGGGTGAATTCTCCCTGGTTTTCGGTCACCCCACGCTCGATCGCTACCGGATCTCCCCCGAGCCGCGGGGGATCTCCGTCCGCCCGGGTGCGCGGCTGGTGGCGGATCTGGGTGTCGCCGCCGACGCGCGGGCACAGGGTATCGCCTCCGTCTGCCCGGCCACGGAAGCACCAAGGGAGCGCGGGCTCGACGGCGTGCTGATCGGGGAGGTTAGGGATTCGCTGACCGGCACACTGCTGGGCGGAGCCCAGGTGGCGGTGTCATGGAGCGCGTACCGAGCGGACGGCGCGGCGATCCCGGAAAGGTGGGAAACGGTGAGGACGGAGGCGGACGCGCGGGGCGCCTACGTGGCCTGCTGGGTTCGCTCGGACCGGCCGTTGACCGTGCGGGCGGTCCATGGGCAGCGGCGGGGCTCGGCGGAGCGGATTTCCGGTCTGCCGACGACGCGGCTCGCCGAGCAGGATCTCACCATCGCCGTCACACCGCCGTCCCGGGTACTCATCCGCCTCGTCGAGCTTGAATCCGGCCGATCCATCGCCGGTGCCGTGGTCGAGATCCCCGCGTCCGGCCTCCAGGGCCGCACCAACCAGCGAGGACTCCTGAGGTTCGGCGCGGTCGCCCCCGGCGTCCAGAGCTTCGTGGTGCGGCATCCGCTCTTAGGAGAGCACCGGGTCCAGATCGCGGTGCAGGGGGACCAGGAGTACGAAGTGCGCCTCCCCGCCGCAATGGTCGCCCTGGAGCAGATCGAGGTCGTCGCCCGTTCGCGAGTGGAGGATGCGCGGCGGGAGGGGGGACGGAGAATGGACGTGATGACCCGGGAGCAGATCGAGCCGCTGACGCACAGCATCCAGCACGTCGGTGATCTGGCGCGTCGGTTCGCCGGGCTGCGGGTGCGGGATTACCGGCTGAGGACCGGCGAGCGGATCGTCTGCATCGAATCCGGGCGCGGAGAGGTATCCTTCAGCTCGGGCTGCAGGCCGGTCATGGTGGTCCTGGACGACGTGCCGGTCCGGGACTTCGCGCAGCTCCTCAACATCTCCCCCAGCCATCTGGAAAGCGTGGAATACATCAACGCGGCGGAGGCGAGAGGCAGGTACGGGACTGGCTCCGCTCACGGCGTCCTGGTCGTGTATACCCGGGGAAACGGTCCCTACGTCCAGCGGCCGAAGCGATGAGATCTCCCGGGGGGTGGCCACCGGGTTACAGCTCCACCTTCATCTCCGCCTCCACCGAGTACCCGGTCCCGGGGAGGAAGCGGAAGCCGGCCTTCTGGTAGGTGCGGGTGGCGGGGCGATTGTGGAACGGCGTCAAGCCAGCGCGCCACCCGCTCCGCGCCCTTCGGCGGAAGTCCCCGCGCGCAACGTTTCGGCTCGAAGCGGTCATACAAAGCCTCCAGTGCCCGCCGCTCGGCGGGTCGGTACGCGCGGATCGTGAAGGGGGTGCCCGTCCTGTCGTGAACTGCGGCCCGGAGCGTTCCGGCGAGCTCCGGAGGCATCTCAGAAGCCCATCCCCCACCCGCGCAGCAGGGGGAGCGACTGGCGGCGGAGCGCATCGAGCGTGCCGCGGTTCACCGCCTCGATCTCGGCGCGGCGCGGAACCGGGGTGAAGCCGTCGGGATCGTCGCGAAGGCGCTCCGGGAGAAGCTCGGGGCTCGCCCCCTGCCACCGCTCCGTCCACTCGCGGGGGATCGCGTCCGGCGCCGTCTGCCCCGAAAGGCCGGCCCACACCAGCGTCCACACCCGCGGCACCGCGCTCCAGGTGGCGTAGCCGCCGCCACCCGTGGCCACCAGGCGTCCACCGCACACCCGGTCCGCCGTGTCGCAGGTGACGCGCACCATCTCCTCGTACAGCCGGGTGGTGGCGCGCAGGTGGGTGAGCGGATCCAGCACGTGCCCGTCGCACCCGCTCTGCAGCATGATCACGTCCGGGCGGTACGCCTCCGCCACCTCGGGAATCAGGCGGGTGTAGATCGCCAGCCACGAATCGTCTCCGGTGAACGCGTCCAGGGGGACGTTGATGGCGAAGCCGAACCCGTCCCCCTCGCCCATCTCGTCCACGAAGCCGGTCCCGGGGAAGAGGTAGCGTCCGGACTCGTGCACGGAGAGGGTGAGCACCTCCGGGTCCTCGTAGAAGATGCTCTGCGTCCCGTCGCCGTGGTGCGCGTCGTAGTCGATGCACAGCACCCGCGCGCCGTGCGCGTCGCGCATCCACGCGATGGCCGCGGCGAGATCATTGTAGACGCAGAAGCCCGACGCACGGTCGCGGTGCGCGTGGTGCAGCCCACCCGACAGATGGAACGCGCGGCGCGCCTCCCCCGCCATCACCAGCTCCGCGGCGCGCATCGTCCCGCCGACCACCCGCCGCGCTGCGTCGTGCATCCCGGGGAAGAGGGGGGTGTCGTCGGTTCCCAGGCCCCAGTGGTGGCCGGCGTGCCGGTCCGCGCCCGGCTTGCTCAGCGCACGCACCGCATCCACGAATTCGGCGGAGTGCACCCGGAGCAGCTCCGCGTCGCTCGCGGTGCGCGGCGGTACGAGGGCGCTGTCGCCGCCGAGCAGCCCCATCGCCTCGATCAGCGAGGCGGCCAACTCCTGGCGGCGCGGGTCGAAGGGGTGCTGCGGACCGAAGTGGTAGGCGGAAAGCGCGGGGTCCCAGACCAGCGCGGCGTTCACGCCCCGGGTCCGTCCCGCAGATCTTCCAGCGACGGCCAGCCTACCTCGAACCCGGCGTCGCGCAGCGCCGATAGCGCTTCGCGCGGGTCGATGGTGTCCAGGTGGAGGATGGCGGTCTTGCGCTCCCCTCCCCGGGAGGAGGGAACCACGATGCTGACGATGTTCAGCTCCAGCTCCTCACCGATCACGTGAATGGCCCGTGCGAGCTCCCCCGGTCGGTCGTCCAGCGCCACCTCCATTCGCGACGACGGCTCGGTCCCCCCCAGGATCTGCACGAAGGCGTGCAGGATGTCGGTCCCGGTGATCATCCCCTCCAGGACTCCGCGCGCGTCCACCACGGGAAGCGAGCCGATACGGTGCCGGCGCAGCATCTTGGCCGCGTCCTCCACCGTGTCGCGGCCGGTGATGGTGACCACGTCACGCGTCATCACCGCGGCGACCGGGGTGCGCGCCAGAAAATCCGCGCGCTCGTGGTCCTCCACGGTGAGCGGGGACGGCATCGCCAGGCGGATGTCCCGATCGGAGAGGATGCCCGTCAGGTGCACTCCACCGCTGACGACCGGGAGGTGCCGGATCTTTCGGGCGCGGGTTAGGTCCAGCGCGTGCGTGAGGGTATCGTCGGGCGTGACCGTGACGGGCGCCCGGCTCATGCGGTGCTTGACGAGCATCGGTTCGGCGGAGGCTGAGAGGGCGGGGGGAGGCGATCTCTTCACCCACCCGCTTTCCGCAGAAGCCGGGCCGCGCGCCTGGCAGCGCTGAACCGGCGCGGCGGCTAGAAGGTGGTGGTGCGGACTGGCTTGCCGGAGGCGTCGAAGTGCCGCACGGCGTTCACCCTGCCGTCGTAGTCGGCGTCGATCACCTGGACGGCGAGGACCCCGTTGCGAAACAGCTCGACCATGTCTGCCCGGCCGTCGCCGTTGCGGTCTGCCCAGGTAGCCACCGGCCGCGCCTCTCCGGTGAAGCGGACGAAGCCCGCGCGGTCCCCCCGGGGGGCGGCGTCACCGATGGCACGCATCTGCCCGACGGATACGCCGGAAAGCTGCTGCGCGCTCGCCGCCCAGGCCCCCGCGCCCTCCTGCCAGCCGCCGGCCATCTCGGCCATGCGGGGCATGGCGGGCATCTGCCGCGTCGGGAGCGTCCACTCCTGTGCCGAACCCGGCGCCGCGGCCGCGAAGATGGCGGCCACGAGGATCGCGAGGAAGATCGGGAGTCTTTTCATCGGAAACCTCCTGGTTGCCAACAAGTTAGTACGGCGGGAGGACGAATGGAAGGGAGGGCGTGCAGGGGCGGGTACAGCGGTTGCATGCCCGAACGTCACACGCCCCCCTCTTTATCCCCGCATTTCGCGCCCATGCCCGACTCCGCCATATCGCGCCCGCGCTACCAGGGACTGGCCGCCGCTCGTCGCTGGCTGCACGAGCCGCCCCGGCCGCGCGAGGACTTCAGCCTCGCGGTGGGGGACCGTCTCGGCGAGCTGACCATCATCGGGCACCTGGCGCGCGGCCGGGTTACAGAGCTGTACCAGGTGTGGAGCAACGTGCACTGGTGCGCGCTCACGGGAAAGGTGATCGCGCCGGAGCACGTGGGGGAGAGCGGTCCGCCGGTCTCCTTTCGCCGCGAGGAGCGGGTGTTGCGCAAGTTGAGGCACCCCAACATCGTGCAGCTCTTCGGCAGCGGGGAGGCGGACGGACGCCCCTACCTCTTGCTGGATTACTTTTCGGGGCCTTCGTTGTTCCAAATGCTGGAGGCGCTGCCTCGGCGGCGGCTGCACGTTCCCGACGCCATCCGCGCGGTGATGCACGTGGGCGCGGCCATCCACTACCTGCACCGCTGCGGCTACCTGTACCGCGATCTCAAGCCCGCCAACATCCTGCTGCGCGAGGGCGTCCCAGTGCTGGTGGACTTCGACGTGGTGCACGCCACCCGGCCGGTCAGACGCCCTCCGGACCGGATGGGGACTGCCCCGTACATGGCGCCGGAGCAGATCCGGCGCGAGTTGCTTTCCCCTGCCAGCGACGTGTACGGACTCGGCGCCCTGCTGTACGAGCTGCTCACCGGCTGCTGGCCCACGGAGGAGCCGGTGGACCAGGAGGAGTGGGACGACGAGGAGGACGCGGCCCCGCCACCGTGGACGGGTCCGCTGCCGAAGCGGATGAGCGAGGAGGAGTTGCGGGCGCGTTACCCCCAACTGTCCCGCCCGCCTGTGCCGCCGCGGCAGCACACACCCAAAATCCCCGTCGAGCTGGAGCGGGTGGTGCTCCGCTGCCTCCATCCGGTGCCGGAGGAACGCTTCCGCACCGTGTCCGGGCTGCTTGCCGCGCTGGCGCCGCTGCTGCGGGGCCGCCACCGGCTATGGCCCGAGGCGGCGCCCATCGAGCGGCGGTTCGACACCGAGTCGCGCTAGCGCCGGCGGCAGACGCCTTCGCCGCCTACCGCCGCTCCCCCCGCGGGATCCACCACCGCTGCACCGTCGCCAGCGAGCCCCGCGCGTCCATCTCC
>JALZKG010000293.1 GCA_030859365.1 Gemmatimonadota bacterium | reverse complement strand
CGCAAGGACCACGCGCGCGTCGAAGCGTACGGCGACGTGGACGAGCTGAACTCGATCCTCGGGATGGCCGCGGCGCAGCTCGCCGCCGCCGGAGAGATGGAGCTTTCCTCCAACCTGCGCGACATCCAGGCGGAGCTCTTCACCCTGGGAGCGAATCTGGCTACGCCCGGCCCCGAAGACGGAGGCCGCCCCAGCAGCACGATCCCGGAGCTCCCCGAGGAGCGCATCGCGCAGCTGGAGCGGTGGATCGACGAGGCGGAGGAGGAGCTGGAGCCGCTGCGCGCCTTCGTGCTCCCCGGCGGGACCCCCGCCGCGTCGGCGCTCCACCTGGCCCGCACCGTCTGCCGCCGCGCGGAGCGGCGCCTGGTCACCCTGGCACACGAGGCGCACATCCAGGAAGGCTTTCTCGTCTATCTGAACCGCCTCTCCGACCTCCTCTTCACGCTGGCGCGGCTCGCCAACTGCCGGAGCGGTGTACAGGACGTGCCGTGGACGCCGAACCCGCGGTGACCCTGCCCCTCGCGAGGGGCGATTCCAAACATCGAAGCGCGGAAGGCCATCATGCCGTATCCTGAAATGCTCGTTTCCCCCATGCGCCAGGAGCTCACCCGCCTCGGGGTGGAGGAGCTCCGCACCCCTGACGAGGTGGAGCGAACCCTGGCCGACACCTCCACGACCACGCTGGTGGTGGTCAACTCCGTGTGCGGCTGTGCCGCGCGCAACGCCCGTCCCGCGGTGGAGATGGCGCTGCGGAACCCCGTGCTCCCGGACCGCAGCGTCACCGTCTTCGCCGGTCAGGACGTGGACGCCACGGCGAAGGCCCGCTCCTATTTCCACGGCTATGCACCCTCCTCTCCGCAGATCGCCCTGCTCAAGGACGGCGACGTGGCGATGATGCTGGAGCGGCACCAGATCGAGGGTCGATCGGCCGAGGAGATCAGCCGCGACCTGACGGAGGCGTTCGACCGCTTCTGCGGCGGCGACTGAGCGGAACGGCCGGTGGGATTCGTCCCGCCGGCCGTTCTTGTTCCCCCGCCACGGCCGTCCTATCTTGCCGGGACGAGCGCTTGTTCGAACGGCGCTCGGCACCCGCCGCCTGACCGTCCCGTTCCCTGCAGAGGAGCTCCCGATGGCCACCGAAACCACCTCCACCTCGCGCGTCACGCCGCTTCAGCCCGTCGAGCGGAACACCATCCCCAGGATCTTCCTTGGAGGGGTCGACCGCTCCCCGGCCGCGGCCGCGATGCAGTACAAGCAGGGGGGCGCGTGGAAGACGCTCTCGCGGCAGGACGTGGAGGAGCGAGTCGCGAGCCTCGCCGCCGCGCTCGCGGCGGCCGGGATCGAGCGTGGCGACCGGGTGGCGATCCTGTCGGAGAACCGCCCCGAGTGGGCGATCGTGGATTACGCGGCCGTCGGGAGCGGGCTGAGCGACGTGCCGATCTACCCCACCCTCCCGCCCAACCAGATCGCCTACATCCTGCGCGACTCCGGAGCGCGCGCGATCTTAGTCTCGACCCGCGAGCAGCTGGACAAGGTCCTGCTGATCCGCGACGAGCTGCCGGGGCTGGAGCAGGTGATCTCCTTCGACGAGCCGCGCGGCGCGGCCGGGACCCAGCACTTCGAGGCCGTGCTGGAGGGAGGGCGGCGCGCCCTGGCCGGCGGGAGCGTGCGCCCCTTCCGCGAGCTTGCCCTGGAGGTAGAGCCGGACGACGTGGCGACGCTGATCTACACCTCCGGCACCACCGGCGACCCGAAGGGGGTGATGCTGACGCAGTTCAACATCGCGTCCAACGTGGCCGCCGCGCAGCAGCACGGCGTGCTGAAGGCGAACCCCGGCGACGTCGCCCTTTCCTTCCTCCCGCTCTCCCACATCTTCGAGCGCACCGCCGACTACTTCTACTGGGACACGGGGACGACCATCGCATACGCCGAGTCCATCGAAAAGGTAGCGGACAACATGGGCGAGGTCCGGCCGCACCTAATGGTTGCCGTTCCGCGCCTGTACGACAAGATCTACACCAAGGTGATGGGTGCGACCGGCATCAAGAAGAAGCTGGTGATGTGGGCGAAGGGGGTGGGCGAGGCGATCGCGGACGAGCGCTTCGCCGGCCGCGAGCCCGCCGGCGCGCTCGCCTTCCAGGGGCGGCTCGCCGA
>JALZKG010000264.1 GCA_030859365.1 Gemmatimonadota bacterium | reverse complement strand
GCCATGCCCCACACCGCGCCGCACCTCCCCCGCTCCCCCGGCTCCTCTGCTCACCGGTGAACGCGACCGCAAAGCAGGGCATGGGGCTGATCCGGGAAACCTTTCGCGAATTCCTGGACGACGACTGCCCCCGCATGGCGGCGGCGCTCTCGTACTACACGGTGTTCTCCCTCCCGCCGCTGCTGATCCTGCTGCTCACCCTGGCGGGAATCTTTCTGGACCCCGCGCGGGTGCAGGAGATGCTCCAGTCGCAGATCGGAGGGATAATGGGGCCGGAGGGCGCCGGGGAGATCCGCACCATGCTGGAAAGCGCGGAGCAGCCCGGAAACCGGAGCGGGGTGGCCGCCCTGCTGGGGATCGCGGCGCTGCTCTTCGGCGCCACCGGCGCCTTCGCGCAGCTGCAGAACTCGCTGAACGCCGCCTGGAAGGTGAAGCCGGACCCGAACAAGGGGGGTCTCAAAAACTTCATCCTGAAGCGGGTGCTTTCCTTCGGGATGATCCTGGGGGTTGGCTTTCTGCTGCTCGTTTCGCTCGCCCTGAGCGCCCTGCTTTCCGCCTTCGGTGACGTCCTGGCCGGCTTTGTCCCCGGTGGCGCGTCCGAATTGGTGCTCCACGCCATCAACCTCGGGGTATCGCTGCTCGTCATCACCGCCCTCTTCGCCGCCATCTTCAAGATCCTCCCGGACGCCCGGATCGGGTGGCGCGACGTGGGCGTGGGGGCGCTGACGACGGCGCTGCTCTTCGTGCTCGGCAAGTTCGCGATCGGGCTGTACCTGGGGCGGAGCGACCCGGGGAGCGCCTTCGGGGCGGCGGGCTCGCTCGCCATCATCCTGGTGTGGATCTACTACTCGTCCATGATCCTGCTGCTGGGCGCGGAGTTCACCCACACGTGGGCGACCCGCCACGGGGGCGGCATCAAGCCCGAAAAGGGGGCCGTGAGGGTGGAAAAGGCCGGAACCCGTTAGCGCAGGCGCCGCCTCGCTTGCACGCATCTTGCTCGCCCTTCCGCCTTCCTTTTCATCCCTTCAAGGAGCGGACGCATGACGGACCCAACGCCGCAGACCGAACAGGAGCACCCCGACGAGTGGGACCGTGATCTGAACCCGGACCGGATGGCCGGTCAGAACGTCGGGGCGCAGGGGTCCGACGCGGAGCGGGGGATCCGCACCGCCTACGACGTCAAACCGCTGCACCGCGCGCTCAGCGGGTGGGAGGACGACGACCTGAAGCGCATTCCCGTGCTCCCCGAGGGCGCCCGGCTTCAGCAGGGTGCCACCTACATGAACCTGCGGGACCGCGAGGAGTTCACCGCCACCGGCGACATGAGCGCGGGACCCAGCGATGCCGTCGTCCCCAAGGACGAGGTGCCCTTCCCCAGTTGGAACCGCCTGCGCGGCATCGACGATCCGCAGCGGCTCTGAAGCCGCTGGCCTCATCGTGAACGAGGCCGCCGCTCCGCTCCGCGCCCTCGCCGAACGGTGGGCCGCCGTCCCCGCCGGGGAGCGGGCCAACTACCAGCTCTACCTGCGAGACCTCGCCGATGCGCTGGGGGTGACGCCGCCGCAGCCGCGCGGGAGCGGCTTCGAGTTCGAGTACCCGCTCCCGGTCACCGACCGGCGGACGGGGCGCGAGGGGAAGCACTTCATCGACCTGTACCGCCGCGACCACTTCGTGCTGGAGGCGAAGCACGCGGGCGGCGAGGGATTGACCGAGGCGGCGCTGCGGGCGGCGTACGCCCAGGCCAAGCACTACACGGTGGACCTGCCGCACGCGTCGCCGCCCTTTCTGCTGGTGCTGGACCTGGGGCGCACGCTGCTGGCGTGGGACCGCTGGAGCGGCTCCTACGGCGGCTTCAACCTGGCGCGCCGCATCGACCTGCGGCGGCTCGCCGTCCGCCCGGACGACGCGGACTTTCTCCGCACGCTCTGGGAAAACCCCTCGGCGCTGGACACCCGCCGCCGCGCCGTGGCGGTCACGCGCGAGGTGGCGGCGCGATTGGCGGAGCTTTCCGGCGCGCTGGAGGGGCGCGGCCACGAGCCGGAGCGCGTCGCCCGCTTCCTGATCCGCTGCGTCTTCACCATGTTCGCGGAGGACGTGGGACTCCTCCCGGACAAGCCCTTTCAGCAGGCCATCGAGGCGTTCGGCGCCGAGCCGGAGGAGTTTGCCGCCGCCATGACGGAGCTGTGGCGGGCGATGGACACCGGCGCCCGCTTCGGCCTCCGCAAGCTGCTCCGCTTCAACGGCCACTTCTTCCACGACGCGGAGGCGCTCCCCCTCACCCGCGCCGAGCTGGTGACGCTGCTGCGGGCGGCGAAGGCGGACTGGCGAGACGTGGAGCCCACCATCTTCGGCACGCTGCTCGTCCGGGCGCTGGACCCGGCGGAGCGGCACCGCCTGGGTGCGGAGTACACGCCGAGGGCCTACGTGGAGCGGGTGGTGCGGCAGACGGTGGAGGTGCCGCTGCGGAAGCGCTGGGGCGCCACCCAGGCGGAGACGCTGCAGCTGCTGGAGACGGGCCGCCCCACGGACCGGCGCACGGCGCTGGAGCGGCTGCGGACCTTTCACGCTTGGCTGCGGTCCTTGCGCTTTCTGGACCCGGCGTGCGGGAGCGGCAACTTCCTCTACGTGACGCTCCACCTGGTGAAGCGGATCGAGCTGGAGATCGTGCGCGAGATCGAGCGGATCACGGGGCAGCCGGAGCTGGGGATCGAGGAGGTGGGGCCGGCGCAGTTCCACGGGATCGAGGTGAAGCCGTGGGCGCGGGAGATCGCGGAGCTGACGCTCTGGATCGGCTACCACCAGTTCTGGAAGGAGCACCACCAGGCCGTCAACCCGCCGGAGCCGGTGCTGCGCGACACCGGGACGCTGGAGCTGCGGGACGCGGTGCTGGCGTGGGACGAGATCGTCCACCTCCCGGAGCGGGACCGGCTGGACCCCACGCCGCGCATCGTCCATCCCGTAACGGGGAAGCGGGTCCCCGACCCGGAGGCGCGGCTCCCGTACCACGAGTACCGCGGGGCGCGTCAGGCGGAGTGGCCGCGGGCGGATTTCATCGTCGGGAATCCGCCGTACATCGGTCGAGGACGGCAGCGGGACGCGCTCGGCGACGGCTACGTGAATGCCCTACGACAGATTTACCCGGATGTACCTGACAACGGGGACTTGGTGATGTACTGGTGGCATCGAGCTGCCGAGGAAGTTGCGGCGGGACGGACGATGCGAGCCGGGCTCATCACAACCAACACGATCACTCAGCGGCACAACCGGGAGGTGATCGAGCGGGCACAGGAGCACGGCGTCGGGATCGCGTGGGCAGTGGCTGACCACCCGTGGGTGGACGAGTCGGGCGGGGCCGCAGTGCGCGTCGCGATGACGGTGTTCGAGAAGGAGCCGAACAGCGCAGTTCGGGTTGAGGTGGATGAAGCCGCGGCGGTGGTCCGGGAGCGCCGGGTGGATCGGCTGAATGCCGACCTGTCGGTGCACGCCAACGTGGCGGGTGCGGCCTCCCAGGCACTCGCGGCGAACGCAAGCATCTCGTCGCAGGGCTTCACCCTTGTGGGTGAGGGGTTCCGTCTATCCGGCGAGGAGGGGATACGGCTGCTCGGCATTGACGCGGGGCACGCAGGGATCGTTCGACCAATCGTCAATGGACGCGATCTGACAGCGCGGCCGCGCGGGATCTACACGATCGACTTCGGCCTCCGGGATCAAGCGGAGGCGAGTCACATCCCGATTCTATACGACGTGGTCCGCGACCGAGTGAAGCCCTCGCGGGAGGCGAACAACGATCGATCCACCCGCGAGCGATGGTGGCGCTTCGGACGCAATCGTGAAGATCTGCGTCAGGCGCTCGACGGGCTCTCCCGGTACATCGCGACGACCGAAACCGCCAAGCACGCGGTCTTTCTGTTCCTCCCCGCAACAACGGCGGCCGAGCATTCGGTCGTCTGCATCGCCTCGAACGACGCGTTCCATCTCGGCGTGCTTTCGTCTACGGTCCACGTCACCTGGGCTCTCGCGGCGGGTGGGCGGCTCGGAATGGGGAATGACGCACGCTACCAGAAGGCACTCACCTTTGACCCCTTCCCCTTCCCCGACCCACAACCCGATCTGCGCAGTTCCATCGCCGACGTAGCCGATCGCCTGGACGCGCACCGCAAAGCCGCGCTCGCCCGCGACGAGCGGGTCACCATGACCGGGATGTACAACGTGGTGGAGAAGCTGCGCTCCGGGGAGCCGCTGACCGCCAGGGAGCGCGAGATCCACGAGATCGCCGCGTGCGGCGTGCTGCGGGACCTGCACGACACGCTGGACGCCCGCGTGGCCGAGGCGTACGGCTGGCCCTGGCCGCTGGAGCGCGACGAGATCCTGGAGCGGCTGGTGGCGTCGCACGACGAGCGTGTGGAGGAGGAAGCGCGCGGGCACGTCCGCTGGCTCCGGCCCGACTACCAGCTTCCCCGCTTCGGCCGGGACGCCCGCGGCGGCGCCCCCGAGCTGGCGCTCCCGAAGCACACCGCTCCCGCGGCGGCCGGGGGGCTGCGCGCGTGGCCGGAGAGCACCGTGGAGCAGATC
>JALZKG010000256.1 GCA_030859365.1 Gemmatimonadota bacterium | reverse complement strand
ATCCTGAACAACGCGACCACCAACGCGCTGCTGCAGTCGCTGGTGCCCGACGCGCTGCGGGGACGGGTGATGTCGGTGTACGTCTTCATGTTTCTGGGGATGGCGCCGCTCGGCGCGCTGCAGGCCGGCACGCTGGCCCGCTGGATCGGCTCCCCCGCCGCGCTCGCCGTCGGCGCGGCGCTCCTTTTCGCCACCATCGCCGGGGTGTGGCTGCGGACCCCCGAGCTGAGGGAGATCCGCTGAGCCCTCCGCGCCCCGTTCCGGACGCGGCGCTCTCCGGGATTCGCGCGGCGCTGATCCGCTGGTACGACGCGGAGCGCCGCGACCTCCCCTGGCGCAGCGGCCCCGGCGAGGCAGCGGACCCGTACCGGGTGTGGCTCTCCGAGATCATGCTCCAGCAGACGCGGGTGGAGGCGGTGCGCCCGTACTTCGCCCGCTGGCTGCAGCGCTTCCCGACCGTGCAAGCGCTGGCCGCGGCCCCGCACGACGAGGTGATGAAGGCGTGGGAAGGGCTCGGCTACTACAGCCGCGCCCGCAACCTGCACCGGGCGGCGCGGGAGGTGGCGGACGCGTACGGCGGACGGGTGCCGGACGATCCGGCCACCTTTCGCGCCCTTCCCGGGGTGGGGCGCTACACGGCGGGCGCGGTGATGAGCATCGCCTTCGGGCACGCCGAGCCGCTGGTGGACGGCAACGTCCGCCGCGTCTTCGCCCGCTGGACCGACGCCCCCGAGCCGCGGGACGCGGATCTCTGGACGCTTGCCGGGCGGCTGGTGCCGGGCCCGCGCCCTGGAGAGCTGAACCAGGCGGTGATGGAGCTGGGTGCCACCGTCTGCACCCCGCGCTCGCCCCGCTGCGGCGCCTGCCCGGTGCAGTCGTTCTGCGCGGCCTACGCGGCGGGGACGCAGGAGCAGCGCCCCCTCCCGCGCCAGGCGAAGCCGCTCCCCCACGAAGACACCGCCGTCGCGGTGGTGGAGGACGAGGGGCGCCTGCTCCTGGTGCGCCGTCCCCTGGACGCGCGCCTCGGCGGGATGTGGGCATTCCCATGGGCGGTGCGCCGACGCGGCGAGCCCCTTGCCGCCGCCGCTGAGCGGGCGGTGCGGGAGGGGCTCGGGATGGAGGCGCGCGCGGGGGAGGAGATCGGGCGGGTGGAGCACACCTTCACCCACGTCCGCGCCACCTACCGGGTGGTGCCCTGCCGGATGGAGGCGGGGGAGCCGCGCGCCCTCGGCTACGATGCCTGGGCGTGGGCCGCGCCGGAGGAGGTGGGCGGCTACGCGCTACCGGTGGCACAGCAAAAGATCGCCGCGCTCGCCGCAGAGCGGGCGCTCTCGAGCGGCTAGCCTTCGCCCTCCACGAACTCCAGGTCGATGCGCACCTCCGGGTGGAGCGAGGCGTGCACCGGGCAGCCGAGCGCCGCACGCTGCAACGTGGCGCGCTGCTCGGGGTCGAGGCCGGGGGGGAGGTGGATCCGCACCGGGATGCGGTCGATGCGCCGCGGCGTGGAGCGCATGTGCTTTTCGGCCTCGAAGCCGCCGGCGGCGAAGGGGATCCCCTCCCGCTCGGCGACGATGGCCATGGTGGTGATCATGCACGCGCCGAGTGCCGCCGCCACCAGATCGGTGGGGGAAAAGGACGAGCCGTCCCCCTGGTTGTCGAGCGGCGCGGCGGTGCGGAGATCCGCGCCGGAGGGGCCGTGGACCAGCCGCATCTTCAGACCACCGGTGTACTCCCCCGTCATCGAAACCGCCATACCTGCCTCCCGCGCAGAGGTGAGCGCTACCCTTGGGAGCGTTGCCCGCTGGAAGCTCCGTGCCGCGCCGCCGCGATCGCCGCCACCCGCGCGACCAGCTCCATCACGTCCAGCGCCTTGCTGAGAACCGGCCGGCCGGTGCGGCGGGCGGCTGCGTCCCCCCGCTCCCCCCCTTCCGCTCCGGACACGAACACCGCCCGCTCCGCGAGCGCGGGAGCCCGCCGGCACAGGCTCTCCCAGACCGCGACTCCGTCCCATCCCCCCAGCTCCAGGTCCAGCAGGATCACGTCGGGCTCGGCCTGCTCGATCTCCGCCCACCACGCCTCACCGTCCGCGTCCTCCGGTGCGAGCGCCACCACCCGAGCCCCCGCACGGCCGAAGAGGCGGGCGAACACCCGCCGGATGGAGGCGTCGTCGTCGATCAGCACCACGCAGCAGCCGGCGAGCCCCGCGTCGGTGACGACGGCGGGAAGGGCCGTCCTCGCCCGCACGGTGGGAAGCCACACCTCGAACCGCGCGCCGCCGAGCTCCCCACCATCGCCGACGGCGACGGTCCCGCCCAGCTGGCGAGCGGCCCAGGAGACCGACGCCAACCCGAGTCCGCTTCCTCCGTGCCCTCCGTGGACGCCAGGGCGGAACAGCGAGTCCCGCAGCTCTGCCGGGACGCCGCCGCCGTCGTCCTCCACGGAGAGCAGCACCCCGGCGCGCCCGGCGCGGGTCTCCGGAGCGACGGTCGTCACGATCCGCGAACGGGCATGTCGCAGGGCGTTGCGCAGCAGGTTGCCGGCGATGCGGCGGAGAAAGGAAGCCCGCCCCGGCACCTCGAGGTCCGCGGGAGCGTCGGCGCGGAAGCGCACCTCCACCGCCGGGGCGCCACGAACCGCCCGCTCGATCTCCGAGTGCACCAGCTCCACCGGCCGAAACGAACCCTGCACCGCCGGGCTCCTCGCGGTGGACATCACGTCGGCGATCATCGCCTTCAGGTCGCGGCACTCGGCGAGCGTGGTCTCCACCTCCGCCTCGGCGCTCCGCCCGGCGCGAAGCTCCTCCAGCACCAGCGCCATCCTGCCCTCCACCAGCGTGAGGAGGCTGAGCATGTCGTGCATCATCTCGGCGGCGGCCGCGCCGAGGGACGCGAAATCGGGGGATTGTCTCATCGGCTCCCCCTCCCGGGGAAACGATCCGTCGCAGCTCCCCGCCTCCACCGTCGAAAGAGGGGGGCGCGGAGGAGACGCACGAGGTGGAAAGTGGAAATTCGCATAAGTTGCGGCAAAACATCGGATAAAGGTCCTGACTGGAAATCACCCTCCGCGCCGGAGGCGCTAGATTCTGATTACCGACGCGGCCGCCGGGCCGCTCCGTCCATCCATTGCTGCCCGAGGATCCCGCCATGAAGCCCGCTCGCGCACTGCTCGCCGCCCTTGCCATCATGCTGGTTGCTGCCTGCTCCGACGCCATTCCGACGGCCCCGAATGCGGATGACACCACGGTTCAGCGGGGGGCGCTCGGCTCGGGCGGCTGACCACACGCCTCCCATTTCACGCGCCGACGGCAATCGCTTCAAGGCTGCGGACCAGGTTCAGGGCAAACGGGGCGGCAGTTTCTTTTGCCGGGGTGGATTCTTTCCGCCCCGGCGCATTGCATTGAGATGCGGAATGAGCGGCATGCTCGTTCCGTGAAGACTCCATTACGCCCTCGGCAACGAAGACGATCTTTGCTTCCCCGCGGGCGCGGGCAATTTTTAGAGCCTGCTCTGCCGCATCCTCTGCCCTCTCCCATCGACCCAGACTGAGTGCAGCGCGAGCAATCTCCACCAGAGCATCCGCTTTACCTGGTGCTTCATCAGACGCGGCCCTCACAGCATTGCTAGCATCCTCGAAAGTTCTTTCGTCTCCAATCGCGCCCGCTGCACGCGCGATGTTGCCATGCACCTGCACATGGCGGTGTGCTGGAATACGCGGGATCATCGCACGAAGAACCGAAAGCGCATCTCCGAAGCGCCCGCGTGCAAGCCAGAAATACGCGACATCGTGCGCAAGCGTTGGCAAAAGAGAGTGACCAGACCCGTACACGCGCAAAGCAGCCTCGGCATATCTGTAGCCGTCCTCGTCACGCTGGCACTCCATCTCCACGACGAACAGATCGTGCAGTGCCATCCCGTGCACATCACGAATGCTTCGGCGCTCTGCACAGCGGGCAGCCTTTAAAAGCGTCTTCCGAGCGGCTGGAAACACTCCGCGCGCTACCCACATGTTACCCAACCCCACGTACGCCCGCGCATAGGTTTCCCAGTCCGCCACCTGCCGCGCCAGCCCCACCGTCCGTCCGTACCACGTTTCCGCCTGCAGGTACTCGCCGCGGTCGCGGGTGACCCGTCCGACGGCCAGCGCCAGGCGCGGATCCCCGGGGCACGCCAGCGCCGCGGCGTGCACGAACTCCAGCTCGGTCGTCAGTGCGCCACGGCTCTGCGCCCATCGCGCGATCCGGGTGCAGGCGAGCCCCACGTGCTCCGCCCGCATTTGCGCCGCACGGCCGAGCAGCCCCGCCA
>JALZKG010000234.1 GCA_030859365.1 Gemmatimonadota bacterium | reverse complement strand
CGCCGGATCACCAGCGCGTACACGTGGCGTGCATCGCGCCCCGTTGCGCGCGCGCGACGGCGGCCCCGCCCCGCGAGCCGCAGCCCCCGGCGCTGGACACGACGTCCGAAGCGCCCGCGCAACGCCGCGATCGCGGCGGCCAGGACGGCAAGGGCGAACAGAGCGCCCCAAAGGGCGATGCGCGCCGCCTGCCCGCCCAGGCGGCTGCCGATCCCCTCCAGCACGGGTAGGTCGACGACCGGAACCAGGAGCAGCGCCGTGGGGACGGCGAGGAGGAAGAAGAGCGCGTCCTCCATCACCCCGAGCGAGATCACCGACGCGGCGGCGCCCGGGGAAACGCCGTGCCCCATTAGCATCCCCCAGCGGAACAGCCCGCCGCCCGACGCGGTAGGGGTGACGGACGAGCCCAGCTCCGTCCCCAGGGTGATCCGCAGCGTATCGCGGAAGCGCAGCGGATGCCCGATGAAGCGCGTCCAGATGCCGAGACGCAGCGCGTTGGTCACCCAGGGGACGAGGCCGAGCGCGACGGCGAGGAACAGATAGCCACGGGGAAACGCCCCGAGCGACGCGAGGGTGGCCCGGTCGGTGACCGCCAGCGAAAAGCCTATGTTGGCGAGCACGCCGAAGGGGACCACCCAGAGCGCGGTGCGGAAGACACGCTGAAGCTGCCCCGCCGTCCGGGCGGCTTCGGCGCGGGTGCCGGGGGAGGGCGTCACCCCGACGGGGCGATCACCCGGGCGTAGCTGGCAAGCAGCCCCCCGTTGATGGTGTCCCAGTCGTGCTCCATCGCGCCGGCGCGGGCCGCGCGCCCCATCCGCTCCCGCTCGGCGGGGTCGCGGAGCAGCCGCTCCACCAGGTCGGCGAGCGCGACCGGATCGTTCGCCGGGGCGATCCACCCGTTCTCGCCCGGGGTGATCTGGTCCGGCGGCCCGCCGCGGTCCACCACCACCGCCGGCAGCCCGGAGGCGAGCGCTTCCTGCACCACGTTGCCAAAGGTTTCGGTGGTAGAGGGGAAGACGAAGACGTCCGCGGAGGCGTACCAGCGGGCCAGCGCCTCCCCGGTCTGGTGCCCCGCGAAGCATGCATCGGGGAGCGCCGCCTCCAACTCGGCACGCATCGGCCCGTCGCCCACCAGCGTGAGGCGGAAGGGGACCTCACGCCGCCGCAGCACCGCGTGCATCTCCACCAGGTCGGCCAGATCCTTTTCTCGGACCAGCCGGCTGACCAGCAGGAGCAGCGGCGTGCCGTCGGCGGCGAGCGCGGTGGCCCGAAGGGTGGGGTCCCGCTTTTCGGGAGAGAAGCGCGCGGTGTCGATCCCCCGCGACCACAGCTTGGTGCGCCCGATTCCGTGCTCCGCCAGTTCGCGGATCAGCGCGCGGGACGGGACGTAGACGCGCCGGCAGCGCCGGTAGAAGCGCCGCATCAGCGCCCACCCCAGTTCCTCCAGCCTCCCGATCCCGTAGAAGCGGAAGTAGGAGACGAAGTGGGTGTGAAAGGAGGCGACTACCGGCACCCCACGCGAGCGGGCCCAGCGCTGCGCCCACATCGCCATGGGGGTGGGGCTGACCAGGTGCACCAGGTCGGGCCGCCAGTCGTCCAGCTCCGCGCCAACGCCGTGCCGGAAGGGGATGCTGACCCGGTAGTCGGGGTAGGGTGGGAAGTGGACGTAGCGGACCGGGCGCACCCGTGCGCTCCAGCTCACCTCCGGCCCTGGCGCAAAGGGCGCGAAGACGCGAAAGTCGACGTCGTGCGCCTCCAGGGTTCGAAACAGCTGCGCCAGGGTCCGCGACACCCCGTCCACATGGGGAAGCAGGCTTTCGGTGAAGTAGGCGATCCGCATGGGGCGCGAATCTAGCCGCGTCGCGGCCGTCACCGATACCCCCAAACGACGGAGGGCCGCCTCCTTCGGGGCGGCCCTCCGTGTTCTGCGCCGTTGCGGGCGCGCCGCGCCCGGCTATGGCCGGCCACCCGGAGTTCCCGCCGGCTTGCCACCGCCGGGCTTGCCACCACCCGGTTTGCCTCCCCTGGGAGGGACTCCCTCGGGCGGTCCTCCCTTCCCTGCCGCTCCGGAACCCGCACCGGCGGGACGGCCGCCACCCGCCGCGGGCGGTCCGCGCCGCGCCGCTG
>JALZKG010000223.1 GCA_030859365.1 Gemmatimonadota bacterium | reverse complement strand
CCGGTGATCCGTACCCTTCCCAACGGGCTGACGGTTTGGTACCTCCGCCAGCCGGAGCTTCCGGTGGTGCAGGCAGTGCTGGTCACCCGCGGCGGCCAGGCGGACGACCCCGCGAACCTCCCCGGGCTCGCCTCCTTCACCGCCTCCATGCTCGACGAAGGGGCGGGAGGGCGCAGCGCGCTCGAGTTCGCCGAAGCGCTGGAGCTGCTCGGCGCCTCGCTGAGCACCGGCGCCACCTGGGACGCGGCGCGCCTCAACCTGTACGTGCTGCGCAGCCGTCTGCCGGAGGCGCTGGCGCTGATGGCCGACGCCGCCGTGCGCCCCGATTTTCCCGAACGCGAGGTGGAGCGGATCCGCGAGCAGACTGTGACCGAGGTGGCGCGGGCACGGGACAACGCGGGCGCCATCGCCGGAAATGCCTTTGCGTCGCTGGTCTACGGATCGACGCACCCGTACGGGCGGCTCGCGACGACGGAAGGGGTACGGCGGATCGACCGCGCCCGGCTCGCGGACTTTCACCGGAGCTTCTACCGGCCGGGCGGCGCGACGCTGGTCCTGGTGGGAGACGTGGACGCCGAAGCCGTCCACCCGCTGGTGGAGCGGACCTTGGGGAGCTGGACGCCGGGCGCCGCCCCGGCCGCGCCTCAGCTGGCCTCCGTCGAGGTGCAGGCCACCCGGCTCTTTCTGATCGACAAGCCGGGCGCTCCGCAGTCGGAGGTTCGGATCGGCCATCCGGGGGTAGCCCGCGACAACCCTGACTACTTTCCGCTGCTGGTGCTGAACACCCTGCTCGGCGGTTCCTTCACCTCCCGGCTGAACAGCAACCTGCGCGAAACGCACGGCTACACCTACGGCGCGCGCTCCTCCTTCGCCATGCGGCAGGGAGCCGGGCCCTTTCTCGCCTCCGCCGCGGTGACCACCGCGAAGACCGACAGCTCGGTGATCGAGTTCTTCCGCGAGCTGAACCGGATCCGCACGGAGCCAGTGGAAACGGACGAGCTGGAGCGAGCCAAGAACTACGTCGCGCTCGGGCTCCCTCGGAACCTGGAAACCACCGGCGCTGTGGCCGGGAGCCTCGCGGATCTGGCGACGTACGGTCTGGACGCGAGTTTCTACGACCGCTACGTCCAGAACGTGATGGCCGTATCCCCCGCGGACATCGAGCGGGTGGCGAACCGCTACCTCCGCCCGGACCGCTCGGTGGTGGTGGTGGTGGGCGACCGCAGGACGGTGGAGGCGGGGCTGCGCGCGCTCCCCCTCGGCGCCGTGGAGGTACGGACCGTGGAGGAGTTCGTTCGGTAGCCCCGGCGCCGGGCAGGCAGCTCCCGCGGGGCGGTTCCTCCAGGGGAACCGCCCCGCGCTGCTTGACGCCCGGGGGGGCGGGGTCTATCTTCGGCCCTCTCGCAAGGCAGGAGACACCCCGTTCCCGCTGCAATGCCCGACCGTCCATACCACGGCCAGATCATGATGCTGGCGGGCTCCGCGAACCGTCCGCTCGCGGAGCAGATCGCCTCGGAGCTGGAGGTCGGGATGGGGGCGGTGACGATCCGCCGCTTCGCGGACGGCGAAATCTTCGTCCGGATCGACGAGAACGTCCGCGGGCGCGACGTGTTCATCGTGCAGAGCACCTCCGCGCCGGCGGACTCCATCGTCGAGCTGCTGCTGCTGATCGACGCGGCGCGCCGTGCGTCGGCGGCGCGGGTCACCGCGGTGATCCCGTACTTCGGCTACGCCCGGCAGGACCGCAAGGACCAGCCCCGCGTCGCGATCGGCGCGAAGCTGATGGCGAACATGGTGACGGTCGCGGGGGCGGACCGGGTGCTCAGCGTGGACTTCCACCAGCACCAGCTCCAGGGCTTCTTTGACATTCCGGTCGATCACCTGTACGCGGCGCCGGTGATCACGCGATACTTTCGTGAGAAGCGGCTGGACAACCTGGTCGTCGTCGCGCCGGACGTGGGCTCGGCCAAGATGGCGCGCGGCTTCGCGAAGCGGCTCGGCGGCTCCATCGGGATCATCGACAAGCGACGCCCGACGGCGAACGTTTCCGAGGTGCTGCACGTGATCGGCGAAGTCGACGGCAAGGACTGTCTGATCGCCGACGACATGATCGACACCGCCGGCACCATGGCCGAAGCGGTTCGTGCGCTCAAGAACCGCGGCGCCCGCGACGTGTACTGCTGCGCCACCCACGCCCTGCTGTCCGGTCCCGCGACCGAGCGCCTGTCGGAATCGCCGGTGCGCGAAGTCGTGGTGACGGACACGTTGAACATTCCGGAGGCGAAGCGCTTTCCGCAGCTCCGGGTTCTGTCGGTGGCCGACCTGCTCGCGCGGGCCGTCCGCTATACCCACTCCAACGAGTCGGTGAGCTCGCTCTTCGACTAGCGGGTGGGGGCGGCTTCGGGCCGCCGCTGATCTTCATTTCTTTCGCAGGAGGATTCTGATGGCTACAGCTTTGAACGCTCAGACCCGCGCCGGGCGCGGCAAGGGCGCCGCACGGGCCACCCGACGCGACGGGCGCGTTCCAGCGGTCGTGTATGGGCACCACACCGAGTCCCAGCCGCTCTCGGTCGACGGGCACGAGCTGGGGCGTCTGCTCGCCACGATCAGCGTCGATAACACACTGATCGACCTGCAGGTCGACGGTGGCGAGGCGCACCAGGTCCTGATCCGCGAGGTGCAGAAGCACCCCTTCCGCGCTCAGGTCCTGCACGTCGACTTCTATCAGGTCACCCGGGGCGAGAAGCTCAAGATGGACGTCCCAGTGCGGCTCGTCGGCACGCCGGTCGGGGTTTCCGTCGATGGTGGTGTGCTCCACGAGGACCTGCGCGCGCTCCACGTCGAGTGCCTGCCCCGCGACATCCCGAAGATCATCGAGGTCAACGTCGAGGAGATGCGCATCGGCGAGAGCGTATACGTGCGCGACGTGCAGGTGCCGAACGCGACCGTCCTGAACGACGGCGATCTGGTGATCGCGTCCGTGACGGCGCCGACCGTGGCCGACCTGCCCGAGGCGCCGGAGGACGCCGCCGGTGTCGGTGGGGAGACGGAGCCTGAGCTGGTGCGGGATCGGGCGGCGGACGCGGACGACGTGCCCACCACGGATCAGGGCTAGCGCCACCTTCCAGGAGGTCGGGGGGTGGCGGGTGGCCTGAAGGTAATCGCCGGGCTCGGCAATCCGGGCCCGGAGTACGCCGACACCCGCCACAATGTGGGGTGGTGGCTGCTGGACCACCTGGCGGCGGAGTGGGGCTTCGGGCGCTTCCGCCGGGAAAAGGAGTCGGCGGTGGCCGCCGGACGGGTGGGCGAGCACCCGGCGCGGCTGGTCAAGCCGCTCACCTACATGAATCTGAGCGGGCGGGTGCTCGCGCCGCTACGGCGCTCGGTTGCCTTCGACGTGTCGCGGGACCTGCTGGTGGTGGTGGACGACGTGGCGCTCCCGCCGGGGCGCGTACGTCTCCGCCCGGAGGGGAGCGCCGGAGGCCACAACTGGCTCCGCTCGGTGGAGCAGTCGCTCGGCACCCGGGAGTACGCGCGGCTGCGCATCGGCGTCGGCTCCGCCCCGCCGGGGTGGGATCTGGCCCGTTGGGTGCTGGCCGCGATGCCGAAGGCGGACAAACAGGCTGTGATCGACCTCTTCCCCGACCTGCTGGACGGGGTGGAGTGCTGGCTGGCGGGCGACACGGACGCCGCCATGAACCGCTGCAACCGGTAGCAGCGACACCCTTCGGCCGCTCCAGCGAAAGCGGCTTTGTTCCACCCCCATTGGGAGGTTGCGCGTGACCGAACTTGCCTGGTTGGCCTGGCCCCTCGGGTTGCTGGGGCTCGTGTGTTCCCTGTACATCTACGGCTACGTCCGCAGGCAGTCGCCCGGCAACGAGCTGATGCGCGATCTCGCCGAGCAGATCGAAGCCGGAGCGATGGCGTTCCTGAAGCGCGAGTACTCGGTGCTCGCCGTCTTCGTACTGGTGGTCGGCGCGCTGCTCTGGCTCGCCATCGGACCGAACACCGCCGGCGCCTTCTTCTTCGGCGCGATCTCCTCGATGGTTGCCGGCTTCATCGGGATGAAGGCGGCCACCAAGGCGAACGTCCGCACCTCCGAGGCGGCGCGTGCCTCCGGGCAGGCGCTGGCGCTGCGCATCGCCTTCAACGGCGGCGCGGTGATGGGGCTCGCGGTGGCTTCGCTGGGACTCTTCGGAGTCGGGATGATCTACTTTCTGGTGATCCACCAGCCGGGCGCCTTTCTGGGCGCCGAGTACCTGAACTTCGCGGAGATCATCTCCGGCTTCGCGATGGGCGCCTCCACGATCGCGCTCTTCGCCCGGGTCGGCGGCGGGATCTACACCAAGGCCGCCGACGTCGGCGCGGACCTGGTCGGCAAGGTGGAGGCGGGGATCCCCGAGGACGATCCCCGCAACCCTGCGACGATCGCGGACAACGTCGGCGACTGCGTCGGCGACACCGCGGGGATGGGGGCGGACATCTTCGAGTCGTACGTCGGCTCGGTGATCGCCACCATCGCGATCGGCGCGACCAGCGCGCTCTATGCGACGAACCGCCTGGAGGCGATCACCCTCCCCATCCTCGCCATCGCCGTCGGCCTGGTCGCCTCCATCGTCGGCATCGGGC
>JALZKG010000217.1 GCA_030859365.1 Gemmatimonadota bacterium | reverse complement strand
GACCATGAACGACTGCTCGTCGGACAGGCGCGCGACCTCGGCGCTCAGGCGGTCCACCTCTTCGCGCAGGCGGCCGAGCTCCGGAGGCGGGACACCGGGCGGCAGCGTCCCGTCGAGGCGCTTGGCGTACGCCCGGGCGATGGGCCCGAACACGAAGACAAAGGCGAAGATCAGGAGTATCATCATCATGACGACCTCCTACGCAGTGCGCGCCTCCCCGGTTTCGCCGCACACGCGCTCACCCGCTCACGCCGCTCGGCTTCGCCGAGGGCCTGAGCTGCACCAGCCGCCGGGCGGAGGGGGTGGCGGCGAGCCCGCCCAGCGCGGTTTCCCGGTACGCGGCCGGCATCCGTCGCCCCACCTCGCCCATGACGTCGATCACCTCGTCGGCCGAAACGGGGAAGTCGAGCCCGGCGAGCGCCATCTCCGCGGCGGCGATCGCCTGCATGGCGGCGGAGGCGTTGCGGTAGATGCAGGGGATCTCCACCAGCCCCCCGATGGGGTCGCAGATCAGACCGAGCATTCCCTGGAGGCAGAGCGCGACCGAGGTGGACACCTGCTCCGGCGTCCCATCGCGCAGCCAGGTGACCGCGGCGGCTCCCATCGCCGCGGCGGTCCCGGTCTCCGCCTGGCACCCGCCCTCGGCCCCCGCGAGCGAGGCGCGATGTGCGATCACCCCGCCCACCCCGCCGGCGACCAGCATGGCGTCCACCAGCCGCTCCTCCGACTCCCCCGATTCTTCGACCGAGATCAGGATCGCGGGGAGAACCCCCGCCGCCCCCGCCGTGGGGGCCGCGACGATCAGCCCCATCGCGGCGTTCACCTCCAGCGTGGAGATGGCGCGCGCCAGCACCGCGGTGACCTGTGGACCGAGCAGACGCGGTCCGTCTTCCCAGAGGCGCCGCGCCCGCCCCCCGGTCATCCCCGACGGCGAGCGCACCTCGCCGCGCAATCCTTCGTCGATGGCGGTGCGCATCACCGCCAGGGTGCGCGAGATCCGCTCCCGGATCGCCTCCGGCGCCACGCCGCTCTCCTCGGCCTCCGCCTGGAGCACCACCTGGGGGAGCGGCAGGCCGCCTTCGGCGGCGTCGCGGAGCAGCGATTCGATGGAGCGGTGCATGGTCAGGAGGTCGCGATGTCGAAAAGGGAGACCATGTCAGAAGATACAACTTCGCGAGGCGAAGAGCGATCCCTCGCCCCCGAAATCAGACCCGTGGATCCGACCGTGAGCCTGTCATGCAGAACGACTCCTTCCCTCATCGCTTCGTAGACGCCCGTGTATAGCTGCTCCCGCTCCGCCTCGACCTCGGCGTAGCTTCCGAAGATTACGATCCTCCGGGCTCGAAGCGCTGTCGGATGAACTCCGCCACGGCCTGAATGGTGCTCGCGTCAGCCATGGATGGCTCACCAGCCCGGCGCGTCCCTCAGGAGATCTTTTCGATGCGGCGCGCCCAGCGCAGCCAGGGGAAGCCGCGGATCTGCCGGAGCACCTCGTCGGAGATCGGCTCGTCGGCCTCGATGGTCATCAGCGCGTCCTTGTGGCGTCCGGTCCGGTCCACCCGCATGGTGGCGAGGTTGACGCCGTGCTCGGCCAGCGTCCCCGCCACGGCCGCGATGGTCCCCGGCTCGTCGTGGGCCATCAGCACCAGCGTATGGTAGGCGCCGCCGAGGTCCACGGCGAAGCCGTCCACCTCGTGCACCTCGATGCGCCCTCCGCCCACCGACGCGCCGCGCACCGTCACGCGCTCCCCCCCTCGCTCCACCTCGATGATGGCGGTGTTGGGATGGGCCTCCTCGCCGAGATCCGTTTCCTCGAAGCTCCACGCGATCCCGGCGGCCTCGGCCTCCTCGTAGGCGCGCCGCAGCCGCAGGTCGTCGGGCGCGAGCCCGGCCAGGCCACCGACCAGCGCGCGGTGGGTGCCGTGCCCCTCGCCGGTCGCCGCGAAGGAGCCGTGCAGCCAGATGCGGGCGCGCTCGGGGGTGCCGCCGAGGATGGCGCGGGCGATCAGTCCCAGCCGGCACGCACCGGCGGTGTGGGACGAGGAGGGTCCCACCATGGTGGGACCGAGAATGTCGAAGAGGGAGACCATGAGCTTCAAGATACCAGCGCGGTGTGCGCCGTGCCACCTTCCCGCGCGACCGCACATCGCCGGAAGACGGGAGCATTCCCACTGGCACACCCTTTGTATGAGGTCCGTATCCCGTCCACCCACAGCCGGGAGAACATCATGGCCGACGAGCTTCACAAGGGCGACGAAGTGGAGTGGAACACCTCCCAGGGGAAAACCAGCGGCAGGGTGGAGAAAAAGCTCACCTCCGAGACCCACATCAAGGGCCACAAGGTCGCCGCCTCCGACGAAAATCCGGAGTACCTGGTAAGGAGTGACAAGAGCGGTGCCGAGGCCGCGCACAAAGCCGAAGCCCTGAAGAAAAAGGATTGACGATGACGGACGAGCAGCGGGAAACGCTGCATCGCTTCCGGGAGGAGGTCAACATGACCCCCTCGGAGTTGCAGGAGTGGCTCGGGACCGAAGAAGCGGAGTCCGTGGGCCAGAAGGAAACGGAGGGGAGCGAGTCCGTGGGCCACGCGTCGGGGCGGCGGATCATGGAGCTGCTCCGCACCAAGCAGGCGGAATACACGGGCAACGACTTCGATCACATGAACAGGGTGGTCGGTTACATCCACCGCCATACGGCGCAGCGCCCGGACGGCGACGTCCGCGAAACGCCCTGGCGCTATTCGCTGATGAACTGGGGGCACGACCCGCTGAAGTGAAGCGGGGGCCGGGTTGAGATCAATCCGCCGCGGCGGTGACGCCCTGCCCCAGCATGCTCGCCAGAAACTCTCCCGTGTACGAGCCCGGCGTCGCCGCCACCCGCTCCGGGGACCCCTCGGCCACGATCAGCCCGCCCTCGGGGCCCCCTTCGGGTCCCAGGTCGATCACCCAGTCCGCGGTCTTGATCACGTCCAGGTTGTGCTCGATCACCAGCACCGTGTTGCCCCGCTCGGCCAGCCGGTGCAGCACCTCCAGCAGCATCCGCACGTCCTCGAAGTGGAGCCCGGTGGTGGGCTCGTCCAGGATGTAGAAAGTCTGCCCCGTCGCCACCTTGGAAAGCTCGGTGGCCAGCTTGACCCGCTGCGCCTCGCCGCCGGAGAGCGTCGTGGCGGACTGGCCCAGGTGTATGTAGCCGAGCCCCACCTCGCTCAGTGTCCGCAGCTGCCGCTTCAATCGCGGCACCGCGTCGAACACCTCCAGCGCCTCGTCCACCGTCAGCTCCAGCACGTCGGCGATGGTGTGGCCCTTGTAGAACACCTCCAGCGTTTCCCGGTTGTAGCGCCGGCCGCGGCACACCTCGCAGGGAACGTACACGTCCGGGAGGAAGTGCATCTCGATCTTGACCAACCCGTCGCCCTGGCACGCTTCGCAGCGCCCGCCCTTGACGTTGAAGGAGAAGCGGCCGGGGGTGTACCCGCGCATCCGGCTCTCCGGCAATTCCGCGAAGAGCTGCCGGGTGATGGTGAACAGCCCCGTGTACGTGGCCGGATTGGAGCGCGGCGTGCGGCCGATGGGGGACTGGTCGATGTCCACCACCTTGTCCAGCAGCTCCAGCCCCGTGATCCGCTCGTGCGCGCCGGGAACCGCCTTGGCGCGATAGAACTTCCGGGCAAGGGCGGTCCACAGGATGTCGTTCACCAGGGTGGACTTGCCGGAGCCGGACACCCCGGTGACCGCGACGAAGAGGCCGAGCGGGATGCGGACGTCCACGCCCTGCAGGTTGTGCTCGCGCGCGCCCTGGATCACCAGCTCCCGCCCTTCAGCGGGGGCGCGGCGCTCCGCCGGCACGGGGATGCTCCGCTCGCGGCGCAGGTACGCGCCGGTGAGCGACTCCGCCGCCGCCATCACCTGCTCGACGCTGCCCTCCGCCACCACCTCCCCGCCGTGGCGGCCGGCGCGCGGCCCCAGGTCCACCACGTGGTCCGCCGCGCGGATGGTGTCCTCGTCGTGCTCCACCACCAGCACGGTGTTCCCCAGGTCGCGCAGGCTCCGCAGCGTGTCCAGCAGCTTGTGGTTGTCTCGCTGATGCAGCCCGATGGAGGGCTCGTCCAGAATGTAGAGCACGCCCATCAGGCTCGAGCCGATCTGCGTGGCCAGCCGGATACGCTGCGCCTCACCGCCGCTC
>JALZKG010000202.1 GCA_030859365.1 Gemmatimonadota bacterium | reverse complement strand
GAGCGGCTGCGCGACGAGATCGAGCTGCTCGACCGTGCGCTCGTCGGCATCATCGCGGACCGCGTCCGCCTGGCGGAGCGGGTGGGATCCGCGAAGAGGGCGGCCGGGCTCCCCATCCTCGACCCGGCCCGCGAAGCAGCGGTGGTGCGCCGCGCCGGCGCGCTGGCGCGGGAGGCCTGTCTGGCCGACGAGGACGTGCGCTATATTTTCTGGCACCTGATCGGCCTTTCCCGCCGCGCGCAGATGGAGGGGGAGTGACGGAGATCCGCTGCGCGGCGGTCATCGGCCTGGGCCTGATCGGCGGCTCGCTCGCGCGGGACCTCGCCGCACGTGGAGTGCAGGTGCTCGGATGGGACGAGGACCCGGGAACGCTCCGAGAAGCCGCGGGCGCGGGGGCGATCCACGCGGCGCTCGACCCGGCGCTGGAGGGGGTGACGGAGGCGGAGGTGGTGGTGATCGCAGTCCCGGTCGGCAGGGCGCGGGTGGTGCTGGAGCACGCCGCACCCCGCCTTGGGCGGGCCCGGCTCGTCACCGACGTGGGGAGCACCAAGCGATCCGTCGTCGCGGCGGCTGAGCGGCTGGGGCTCGGGGAGCGCTTCGTGGGCTCCCACCCGCTGGCGGGGGACCACCGCTCCGGCTGGGGAGCGTCCCGGACGGAACTGTTCAGCGGCGCCCGGGTGTTTCTCTGCCCCGCCTCGGGGGCCTCGGACGACGCCCTCGCCCTCGCCCCTTCGCTTTGGAGCGCGGTCGGCGCGCGACCGGAAACAATCGGCGCCGCGGAGCACGACCGCACGCTCGCGTGGAGCAGCCACCTGCCGCAGGCGCTTTCCAGCGCGCTGGCGCGAGCGCTAGCCGCCGCCGCTGTCGGTTCGGAGGATCTCGGCCCCGGTGGGCGCGACGCGACCCGCCTCGCCGCCAGCTCCCCCGGCACGTGGACGGAGATCGCCCTCGACAACGCGGACAACCTCGCGGAGGCGCTCGCCGCGGCCGAGGGGGAGCTGCGTGCGCTCCGCACCGCCCTCGAAAGCGCGGACGGAGCCGGGGTCCACCGTTTCTTCGCGGGGGCGCAGCGGTGGTCGCTCGGCTGAGCGGGCGCGCCGGGGGGTGTATGGACATCTCACGAGCACGATCCCTGCTGTTCCCGATCGTTTCGCGGGCAGCGCCCTTCCTGCCCCGCCCCGAACCGCACCGCTTCATGGACTCCATCGACGCACCCGTTCCATCGCCGGAAGAGGTCGCCGACCTCCTCACCGAGGCTCGCGCGCGAACCCTGATGCTGGTGGGCCCCCTCTCGGAAGAGGATCTCCACGCCCAGCACAACGCACTGATGAGCCCGGTCGTCTGGGACCTGGGCCACATCGCCCACTTCGAGGAGCTGTGGCTTCTCCGCAACCTGGAGGGGCCGATGGAGTTCGGAGAGATGCCGGGGATGTTCAACCCGTTCGAGAACCCGCGTGCCACCCGCGGCGCCCTCGCTCTCCCCGAGCTTCCGGAAACGCTCGCCACCATGGCCGAGTCCCGCCGCCGCGTGCTGGATGGGCTGGAGCGGCTGCGCGAGCCCCACGGCCTGGCCGAGTCGCCGCTGATGCGGGGTGGCTACGTCTTCCGCATGGTGGCGCAGCACGAGTACCAGCACAACGAGACCATGCTGCAGGCGATGCAGCTCAAGGGAGGGCGCCCCTACCGTGCCCCGCGCGGCGTCGCCGTCCCGGAGGGCCGTCCGCTCCCGGCGGCCGAGGTGCGCTTCCCCGGCGGCGAGGTGTGGATCGGCACCGACGACCGCACCGCCGCGTACGACAACGAGCGGCCGCGGCACCGGGTGGAGCTGCGGCCTTTCTGGATCGACGCGGCGCCGGTCACCAACGGCGCCTACCTGGAGTTCATGAACGACGGCGGCTACGCCAGCCGCGAGCTGTGGAGCGACGCCGGGTGGAGTTGGCTGCAGGACGCGGGGGTGGAGGCGCCGCAGTTCTGGGAGCGCGACGGCGAAGGCTGGCGGGTGCGGCGGATGGACCGCGTGGATCCGCTGCGGCCGGACCACCCCGTCTGCCACGTCTGCTGGTACGAGGCGGACGCCTTCGCCCGCTGGGCAGGCAGGCGGCTCCCCACCGAGTGGGAGTGGGAGGCCGCCTGCTCGTGGGAGCCGGCCACGGGAATGCAGCGCCGCTTCCCCTGGGGCGATGAGGCGCCGACCGCGCGCGACGCCAACCTCGACCACCTCGCCTTCGACACCGCCCCCGTGGGTGCCTACCCCCGCAACGCGAGCCCCATCGGAGCGTACGGGATGATCGGCGACGCGTGGGAGTGGACCTCCAGCGACTTTGCACCTTACCCCGGCTACCGGACCTTTCCCTACAAGGAGTACTCGGAGCTTTTCTTCGGCCCCGACTACAAGGTGCTGCGCGGCGGCTCGTGGGCGACGCGGCCGGGGGCGATCCGCGCCACCTTCCGCAACTGGGACTACCCGATCCGACGGCAGATCTTCAGCGGCTTCCGGTGCGCGCGTGATGCCTGAGGCGGCGCTCGCCGAGGACGCCCCGTCCGATCTGGAGGCGCTGCGCGCCGAGGTTGCCGAAGGGCTGGCGCGTACCCCGCGGGAGATCACCCCCCGCTGGTTCTACGACACCCGCGGCTCCGAGCTGTTCGAGCGGATCACCCGGCTCCCGGAGTACTACCCCACCCGCACCGAGCGCGCACTGCTGGAGCGATGGATGCCGGAGTGGATCCCCGCCACCGGAGCGCGCACCCTGGTGGAGCTCGGCGCCGGCAGCGCTGTGAAGACGCGGGTGATCCTGGACGCGATGACGCAGGGCGGCGCCCGCGCCGTGTACGTCCCGCTGGACGTGAGCGCGGAGTTCGGCGAGGCGAGCGCGCGGGAATTGCGCGCCGAGTACCCGACTCTGGAGGTGATCCCGACGGTGGCCGACATCGGCCGCGACTGGACCCTCCCGCCGGGACTCCCCGCCCCGGTGCTCCGGGCGTTTCTGGGGAGCACCCTCGGCAACTTCGAGCCGGAGGCCGCCGTGGAGCTGCTCCGCCGGGTGCGGCGGAGGATGGGGGAGGGGGACCGCTTTCTGCTTGGCGTGGACCTGCACAAGGACACGGCCACGCTGGAGGCGGCCTACAACGACGACGCCGGAGTCACCGCGGAGTTCAACCTGAACGCGCTCCGGGTGCTGAACCACGAGCTGGGCACCGACTTCCAGCCCGACGCCTTTCGCCACCGTGCCTTTTACAACACGGAGCTGCGCCGCATCGAGATGCACTTGGTCTCGGACGCCCCCCAGACGGTACACATCCCCGGCGTCGCGCCGGTGCGTCTGGCGGCGGGTGAATCGATCCGCACCGAGATCTCCTGCAAGTACGACCGGGAGACGATCGCGGCGCTGCTGGACGCCGCGGGGCTGCACCCGGAGCGCTGGGCGACGGACGACGGGCTGTACGCCCTCCTCCTCGCCGCACCCGCGTAGCCCCGCCGATGCTCCCTACGGCGACGCTCCTGGCGGATCTGCGCCGTCGCGCCTTCGCCCCCTCCGCCGGACCCCCGCGGATCGGCGTCGAGGCGGAGTTTCTCCTCTTGGACGCCGACACGCGCCTCCCCGTCCCCCTCCACGCGGCGTCGGGCACCGCCTCTCTCCCGCTCCTTCGGCGCTTCGCCCGGGAGGCGGGGTGGACGGAGGAGGACACGGGGTACGGCGCCCCGCGCTGGCACCATCGCCGGATCGGGGTCTTGTCGTACGAGCCGGGCGGGCAGATCGAGCTCAGCTCCGTCCCTTTCCACTCGGCCACCGCGCTGCTCGCGGCGCTGCGCTCCATCCTGCTTCCGCTGCGGCGGATGGCGGCCGAAGCGGGGATCGAGATGCTCGGCGCGGGGATCGACCCCTTCAACCCGCTGGAGCGCGCTCCCCTGCTGCTCCACGGCGAGCGCTACCGGCGGATGGACGCCTACCTGTCCCGACGGGGCCCCGCCGGCCCCCGGATGATGCGGCAGACGGCGTCGCTGCAGGTCAACCTGGACTGGGGGCCGGAGGAAGAGGCTTGGCTCCGCTGGCGGGTGCTCAACGCGGCCGCCCCGCACCTCCTCGCCATCTTCGCCAACTCGCCCCGCTACGCGGGCGACGCCACGGGGCACGCCAGCTTCCGCGCGGCGCAATGGCGAGCGCTGGACCCCGCCCGCACCGGGGTGCTCCGCTGCGGCCCGGACGCGGCGGCGGAGTACCTGGAGTGGGCGCTGCGTGCTCCGGCGATCCTGCTCCCTGGCGGGGGTTCGCAGCCGCGCCCCTTCGGGGAGGAGACGGGCCGTCGGGAGGTGGGACTCGCCGACTGGCACGCCCACCTCAGCACTCTGTTTCCGGAGGTGCGGCCCAAGGGACACCTGGAGCTGCGCACCCTCGACGCGGTGGAGCCGGAGCACTTCGCCGCCGCGGTGGCACTGCTCGCCGGTCTGCTGTATGCGCCCGGCAGCCTGCGCGCCGCAACCGAGCTGCTCGGTGCCCCAAGCAACGTCCGGCTCGCCCGCGCCGGGGAGGCTGGCCTCGCCGATCCCCTGCTTGCCCGTACCGCGAGCGAGCTCTGGGAGATCGCGCTCGACGGATGCGAGGCGCTCGGCTCCGGTTTCATCGACGGCGCCACGCTGGAGCAGGCGCGCGACTTCGCCGAACGGTTCACCCGGCGGCAACGCGCCCCCGCCGATGAGATCCGCCCCGCGGCACTCTGCTGAAGGCCGTCATCGGAGCCCCCGCAGTTGCCATTGGGTCGTTCGCAACGCATCTTTGCACCGTCCCATGCAACCATCCGCACTGATCACGGGGGCCACCGGCTTTGTCGGCGGGCACTTCGTCCGTCATATGGCCGGCGAGGGATGGGCGCTGCGCGCCCTCGTGCGTCCCACCAGCGACACCACCGTGCTGGACGGGCTGGGCGTGCAGATGACGCACGGGGATCTGGGGAGCGTCGACGCGCTGCGTCAGGCATCCGCGGGTGTGGACGTCGTGTTCCACCTCGCCGCGGTCACCGGGTTGCGCGACGACACCCGCTTCGCCGAAGCCAACGTCGCCGGAGTCCGCAACGTGGTGCGTGCCGCGCTCGATGCCCGCCCCCGCCCGCGCCGCGTGGTCTACCTCAGTTCCTACGCCGCGTGCGGGCCCACCCCCGACGGGCGTCCCCGCACCCTTCGGGACCCCCCGAACCCACTCACCACCTACGGCCGGACCAAGCTGGAGGGGGAGGCAGAGCTGCGCCCGCTGCACGACGCGGGCGTGGAATGCATGATCCTTCGCGCCCCTGCGGTGTACGGACCCGGCGATCACGCGCTGCTGTCGTACTTCAGACTCGTCCGGTGGGGCTTCGCCCCGGCGCCGGGTGGGCCGGAGCGGCGGCTGCACCTGATCTTCGCGCCGGACCTCGCGGGCGCGCTCGCCCGCGCGGCAACGGCGGCGACAGGAACGTTCGCGGTCGCGGAGCCGGTGGCGCACCGCTGGTCGGAGGTGGTGGCGGAGATAGGGCGGGCCGTGGGGCGTCGCCCGCTCCGCCTGGCCATCCCACCCGCTCTGGTCCGGGTAGCCGCGGCAGCAACGGAAGGCGTGGCGCGGCTCGCGGGCCGCGCCGCCGTCTTCAACCGCGAAAAGGCGGAGGAGATGCTTGCAGCCGGCTGGGTCTGTGACCTGGCAGGGAGCGAACCGCTGCTGCCGCCGGGCGCAGCGACGCCGCTCGCCGAGGGTGTGGCGCAGACGGCCGACTGGTATCGATCTCAGGGGTGGCTTTGATGAAAATCATAGAAAAGACGATGCGCGGCGGGGCGGATCTGTTCGACAAGTGCAGGCGTTTCACCGCCGCGCGCGAGATGATGGACCGAGGGCTGTACCCGTACTTCCAGCCCATCGAGCGCTCCGAGGATACCGAGGTCTGGATCCGCGGGGAGCGCAAGATCATGGTGGGTTCCAACAACTATCTGGGTCTCACGCATCACCCCTACGTGCTGGAGCGGGCGCGGGATGCGATGCACCGCTACGGGACCGGGTGCACCGGCAGCCGCTTTCTCAACGGTACCCTGGACCTGCACGAGGAGCTGGAGACGCGCCTCGCCCGGCTGATGGGCCACGAGTCCGCGCTGGTCTTCAGCACCGGCTACCAGACCAACCTGGGGGTGGTTGCGGCACTCGCCGGCCGCGGCAGCGTGGTGGTCCAGGACAAGCTGAATCACGCCTGCCTGGTGGACGCATCGCAGCTTTCCGCGGGGACGCTCGCCCGCTACCCCCATACGGACATGGAGGCGCTCCGGCGCGTGCTGGAGCGCAGCCAGGGCGCGAACGGGATCCTGATCGCCACCGACGGCGTGTTTTCCATGGAGGGCGACATCGTCGACCTTCCGGCCATCGTGGCGCTCGCCCGGGAGTTCGGGGCGCGCGTCCTGGTGGACGATGCCCACTCGGTCGGAGTGCTCGGCGCGAACGGCGGCGGAACGGCGGAGCACTGGGGGATCGAGGGCGAGGTCGACCTGGCGATGATCACCTTTTCCAAGTCGCTCGCGTCGATCGGCGGCGCGGTGGGCGGACCGGAAGAGGTGATCCACTACCTGAAGCACCACGCCCGCACGCTGATCTTCAGCGCCTCCATGCCCCCTTCGGCAATCGCGACGGTGCTCGCCTGCCTGGACGTGCTGGAGCAGGAGCCGGAGCGGCGGGAGCGCCTCTGGCAGAACGCGGCGTACCTGCGCGCGGGGCTGCAGAGCCTGGGCTTCGATACCGCGGGGTCGGAGACCCCGATCATCCCGGTGGCCACCGGACACATGGAGCACACCTTCGTGTTCTGGCGCGCCCTGTTCGACGCGGGGGTCTTCACCAACCCCGTGCTCCCCCCCGCGGTGCCGGAAAACAACTGCCGGCTGCGCACCTCGGTGATGGCGACCCACACCACGGACCAGCTCGACGCGGTGCTCGACGCCTTTGCCCGCGTCGGCCGCATGCTCGACACGCCGAGGATCGCCGCCTCCGCGTGAGGCCGCCGGCGCAGATCCGCGAGCTCCCCCCCGGCGCCTCGCTCAAAGCTTTCATCGACGTCGCCTGGCGGATCAACTCCGGCGACCCCTGCTGGGTTCCCCCGCTCCGCCTCTCCCTCCGGACGCTGCTCGACCGCCGCAAGCACCCCTTCCACCAGCACGCCGACGTCGCATACTTCCTGGCGGAGCGCGCTGGAAAGGGAGTCGGCCGGATCGCGGCCGTCGTGAACCGCCTCCACAACGAATTTCACGAGGAGCGCACCGGCTTCTTCGGCCTGTTCGAGTCGGAGCACGACCCGCGAACCGCGCGCGCGCTGGTGGAGGCGGCGGCTTCCTGGTTAAGGGGGCACGAGATGGAGCGGATGCGGGGTCCCGTGAACCTCAGCACCAACGAGGAAGCGTCCTCCCCCGGCGTGCTGGTGGATGGGTTCGGCACTCCGCCCGCCATCCAGATGACGCACAACCCGCCCTTCTACCGCGCGCTGCTGGAGGGAGCGGGGCTCGCGAAGTCCAAGGATCTGTTCGCCTACTGGCTGGACGACCCGAAGCCACCGGAGCGTTTGCTGCGCGGCTTCGAGCGCATCGTGGCGCGGGAAGGGATCACCATCCGAGCACTCGACATGAAGCGCTTTCGTGCCGAGGTGGACATCATCAAGGAGATTTACAACTCGGCGTGGGCCCGCAACTGGGGCTTCGTCCCCATGACCGACGCCGAGTTCGAGCACATGGCGAAGGAGTTCCGGCCGGTGGTGGACCCCGAGCTCTGCCTGATCGCGGAGGTGCGGGGGGAGCCGGTCGGCTTTTCCCTCGCCCTTCCGGATCTGAACCAGGCGATCCGCAAGATTCCCAATGGGCGGCTCCTTCCCTTCGGAATCTTTCGCCTCCTTTGGGAAAAGCGGCGGATCTCCGGCTTCCGCGTGATTACGCTGGGCTTCAGGCCGGGCTTTCAGCACCACGGGTTGGGCGCAGCCCTCTACCTGCGCACCTGGCAGACCGGGGCCGCCAAGGGGTACCGCTACGGCGAAGCATCCTGGATCCTGGAAGACAACTGGGAGATGCGCCGGCCGCTGGAAAAGATGAACTTTCTCGCCTACAAGACCTACCGGATCTTCGAGCGGCCGTTGTAGCAGAGGCCGTAGACCGGCACGAAAATTGACCAACGGGGTCCCCTCCTCCGCCGGGCCGGTGAACACGGACGGGATGTGGGGAGCCCGCTCCGCTGGCGGAGCGGGGTTGGATCCCTTTGACGTGGAGGTACGAATGAAGCTTGCACCCACCCTGTCGACGGCAGCCGCACTCGCGGTACTTGCCTTCGGCGCGGCGCCGGCGGCCGAGGCGCAGGTCCAGGACACGGCCCGCATGCGAATGCAGCAGGACTCGATCCGGATGCAGCAGGGGCAGATGCAGGACACCGCCCGAATGCGCATGCAGATGCAGGACACCGCTCAGATGCGCATGCAGCAGGGCCAGCAGCAGATGCGGGACACCGCTCAGATGCGCATGCAGCAGGGCCAGCAGCAGATGCAGGGGCAACAGATGGGCGTCGGCACGACGGGAGGATCCCAGAACATCGTCGCCACGGCGCAGGGGGCGGGCAACTTCACGACGCTGGTGCAGGCGGTGCAGGCAGCCAATCTGGCCGCGACGCTGCAGGGCCCCGGCCCCTACACCGTGTTCGCGCCCACGGACGCGGCCTTCGACCGGCTCCCCTCCGGCACGGTACCGAACCTTCTCGACAATCAGGCTCAGCTTCGCAACGTGCTGACCTACCACGTGGTGCGCGGCCGCCTCACCGCGGCCGACCTGCGGGGACGCACCTCCGTCACCACCATCCAGGGGCAGACGCTCCCGGTGATGGTGAGCGGTGATGGGGTGATGGTTGGCAACGCAATGGTGCAGAGCGCCGACATTCAGGCGAGCAACGGGATCATCCACGCCATCGACGGCGTGTTGATGCCGGGCGAGCGGGTGCGCAAGTAGAATCCCGCGTAGCGCAGAGCGGAGCGGCCGCGGGATTCTTCCCGCGGCCGCTTTCTTTTTCGACCCTTTCCGGAGCCGCCATGAAGACCATCGTTCTCTGCCTCGCACTCTGGCTCGTCGCCTGCGCACCCATGCCCCGCGCAAGCGGGGCCCCGGATCCGAACGACACGCGAGCGGTGGAGATCACCTTTCTGCTCGAGGAGTCGGCCGAAGCGTGGAACCGGGGCGATCTGGACGGCTTTCTTCTCCCCTACGCGGCGGGGGCGCAGACGTCGTTTGTCGGGAGCAGCGGGATCCAGCGCGGCAAGGACGCGATCCGCGCCACCTACCTCCGGAGCTACTTCAGCGGCGGAGCACCGCAATCACGCCTCGCCTTCCAGAACATCGAGGTGCGGCCGCTCGGGGCGGGGCACGCTCTGGCGGTGGGGCGATACCTGCTCCAGCCTCGCGACGCGGCGTCGGGGGTGCAGAGCGCCACCGGATGGTTCTCCCTCCTGCTCGAGCGCCAGGCCGAGGGGTGGAGGATCGTCCACGATCATTCTTCCTAGAAGCAGCAGCAAGGGTTTTCTGCACCCTACCCGGCGCGCTACCTTGGCTACGCTGAATTTTCGTGGCCCCGGGGCGACGGTTATCTTGGCGCGTCCTGAGCGGAGCTGACAGGCAAGAGGATCTCGATGCTGCAAACGCTGGTCTCCATCATAGCGGTACCGTTCGCGGTTGCCGCCGTCGTGCTCTTCCTGTCGCCCCGCTGGGCGGGACGGGTCGCGCTGCTGGCACCCGCCGTCGTGCTGGCGCTCGCCCTCCCGCTCTGGCCGGAGGCCGCGTCCGGCGATGCCACCCTGGTGCCGATCCCATGGTTTCCGTCGCTGGGCATCAACGCGGACCTCCGGCTGGACCGGCTGGGCGCCTTTTTCGTCCTGCTCATCGGCGGCATCGGGCTGGGGGTCGTGCAGTACGCCCGCTTCTACCTGGGCGAGAAGGGAAAAGCGTCGTTCTGGGCGATGCTGCTCGCCTTCATGGGCGCGATGCTGGGGATCGTGCTGTCGGACTCTCTGATCCTCCTCTTCGTCTTCTGGGAGCTGACCACCATCACGTCGGCTCTGCTGATCGGGATGGACTTCGAGGAGGCGGAGGGGCGGCGTGGCGCGGTTCAGGCGTTTCTGGTAACCGGAGGCGGCGGGCTGGCGATGCTTGCCGGGATCGTGCTCCTGGGGGAGATGGCCGGCAGCTACAACGTTTCGAGGCTGGAGGCGCGGGCCGGCGCGATCGTGGGCGATCCGGCCCACGTCTTCCCGCTCGTCCTCCTGCTCCTGGGAGCGTTCACCAAGTCGGCGCAGTTCCCCTTCCACTTCTGGCTCCCCGGCGCCATGGCTGCGCCCGCACCGGTCAGCGCCTACCTCCACTCTGCCACCATGGTCAAGGCGGGGATCTTTCTGCTCGGGCGGCTCTTCCCCGTCTTTCAGGAGTCCCCGATCTGGCTCCCGCTGCTCGCCACCGTGGGGCTGACCACCTTCTTGGTGGCCGGGTGGAACGCGATCCGCGCCTGGGATCTGAAGCAGCTCCTGGCGTGGAGCACGGTCGCGTATCTGGGAGTGCTGACCGCGCTCTACGGCTTCTATGCCCGCGTCGGAACGCACGGGGAGATCCTGAACATCGCCAACCACGCCCTGTACAAGTCCTCGCTCTTTCTCCTGGTGGGGTGGCTGGAGAAGGCGACGGGAACGCGTGATTTGGCGGTGCTCGAACGGGAGCGCTGGCTGCGCCGGGAGCCGGTCGGCGCCGCGCTGATCGGGGTCGGCGCCCTGGCCATGGCCGGCGTTCCCTTCCTTCTCGGCTTCATGAGCAAGGAGACCTTTTACGAAGCGGTGATCGGGGAGAGTTTCGAGGGGCTCACCCTGGCGCTCGGGATCGCGGTGCTGGCGAGCGCCCTGGCGATGACCTACGCGCTCAAGCTTCTCGTCGGCACCTTCGGGGGGTCCGAGGCGCCGCCCGAGGGCCGGGGCTACACTCGGAGCAAAATCTCCGTCTGGCTGCTGATCGTCCCCGGAGTGCTGCTCGTGCCGCAGGTCGTCGGCGGGGTGGTGCCGGGATGGTTTCTCGGATCGGTGCTGGAGCCGGGAAGCAGCTGGCCGGAGGGATTCGCGCTCTGGCACCACATGGACGTGCTGCTGGCACTCAGCCTTTCCACCTTCACCCTGGGGATCGGCGGCTTCTTCATATGGCGGCGGCTGGCGGCGATCCCCGTTCCGCCGGGTCCACAGCGTGCGTCCGACGTCCTTGCCCACGGTGCGCTGGTCTTTTCCGAATGGCTCGGCGGCGCCGTTCAGCGCGGCGGACACCCGCGCTTCATCTCCGTGATCCTGCTCGCGTCCGTGGCGGCCATGGCCGGCGGAGTGCTCTGGAGCGGCGAAGCGCTCCGCCTCCTCCCCGCGCACCGGGGTCCCGACGCCGGCGTCGCCTGGCTTCCCGCGGCCACGGTCGTCGGGGCCGCCCTGCTGGCCGTCTGGATCCCGCAGCGGATCGCAAAGGTCATCATGATGGCGATCGTAGGCTACGGAATGGCCGTTTTCTACGTGATGTTTCGGGCACCCGACCTGGCACTCACGCAGCTCCTGGTGGAAACCGTCTCCCTGATCCTCCTCCTGCTCATCTTCCGACGCATGCCGGAGCTCGGACGGGACACCCGGAGGATGGGGCAGAAGGCGGCACACCTCGCGGTGGCCGGTGTGGTGGGAGGCGCGATGGCGGCGCTCACCTGGGCGGCGGGCACCCACGAAGCAGCCCGCCGGGCGGGGTACGAGCAGCTCGATCTTTCCCTTCCGGTCGCCAAGGGCTCCAACGTCGTCAACGTGATTTTGGTGGACTTCCGCGGGGTGGACACCTTCGGAGAGATCACCGTGCTGGCGATCGCCACGCTGGGGGCGGTGGCTCTCTTCCGGGCACGCCGGCAGACCGATGAAGCGCGGGGCGAGGGGGTCGAATGAGATCTCCGATCCTCCAGAAGGTGGCACAGGCCATCCTCCCGATCGTCCTCGTCTTCGCCCTGTACCTCCTTCTGCGCGGGCACAACGATCCCGGAGGCGGCTTTATCGCCGGACTGGTCACCGCCGCGGCCGTGGATCTGCTGGCGCTCGCCTTCGGAGCGGCGTGGGCACGGAAGCGGTTGACCCCGCTGCTCCGCCCCTCGCTCGCCGTCGGGATCTTCGTGGCCGCGCTGGCCGGCCTGGCAGCCGTCTTCGCGGGAGATCCCTTTTTGACGCACTACCACACGTACCTGCCGCTCCCCGGCGGCACCAGGGTACACCTTTCCACCACTCTGCTCTTCGATATCGGGGTGTTCATGGTAGTGGTCGGGACGGGGGGGATCCTGGTGGGCGTGTTCGCGGAGGAGATGGCATGATCGGCCTCGCCGCAGTGGTGGTGGGGGTGCTCTTCGCCTCCGCCGTCTACCTGATGCTCAGCCGCAACACCCAGCGGGTTGCGATCGGCTTCATCATCCTGTCCAACGGGGTCAACCTGCTGGTTCTCGCCTCGGCGGGACTGCCGGAGCGGGCGGTGGCGCCGCTGATCACCGACGATCTGGCGGGCAGGACGTACGCCGACCCGCTCCCGCAGGCCTTTATCCTGACCGCGATCGTGATTGGGCTGGGAACCGCCGCTTTTCTCCTGGCGATGGCCGCCAAGGCCCACCGTGAGATGGGAACCGACGAGCTGCAGGAGACGGAGCGCCCATGAACAGCCTTCTGGCCTTCGCTGTCGTACTCCCGCTCCTGGTCGCGGTGGCGGTGATGCCCTTCGGGGCCCGTCCGGCGCTGCAGCGGCGGATCTCCCTCGGGGGGGGCGTGCTCCTCCTGGCGCTCACGGCAACGGTCCTCGCCACGACCACGACGGGCCGCATCCTGGTGCTCCCCCTCGGGAGCTGGCATCCGACGGTGGGGATCGTCTGGGTCGCCGACCGCCTGAGCGCCCTGATGCTCCTGCTCACGGCGCTCACCTCGCTGGCGACGCTGGTGTACGCCCCGGCGTCGCTCCGTGGGGAGAGCGAGCGGCGCTACTTCTATCTGCTCCACCACTTTCTGCTCGCGGGGATCAACGGCTCCTTCGTTACCGGCGACTTCTTCAACCTGTTCGTCTTTCTCGAGGTGATGCTGCTCGCCTCGTTCGTGCTCCTTTCCCTGGGCGCGCGCCCACGGCAGCTGAACGAATCCTTTCCGTACGTGCTGGTCAACCTGATCGCCAGCGTCCTCTTCCTCGGCGGGGTCGGGGCGGTGTACGGCACCTCCGGGACGGTCAACATGGCGGAGCTGTCGCAGCGGGTGGCTGCCGGGGGACTCCCGGCGGCCTTCTGGGCGGCGCTGGCGCTGGTGCTCGTCGTCTTCGCCACCAAGGCAGCGCTCCTCCCGCTCTTTTTCTGGTTGCCGGACGCGTATCCCGCGGCGCCGATCCCGGTCCGTGCCTTTGTGGGTGGGCTGCTGACCAAGGTGGGTGTGTACACGCTGTTTCGCACCGTCCCGCTGGTCGTCGGAACGGGGCCGAACGGCTTTCATGCGCTGCTGGTCTTTCTCGCCGCCGTTACCATGGTGCTGGGGGTGCTGGGCGCGCTGGGGCGGCGCAGCGTCCGGGAGATCCTCGCGTTTCAGATCATCAGCAGCGTGGGGTACATCCTCTTCGGGCTGGGGCTGGGCACGGAGATCGGGGTAGCCGCGGGCGTCTTCTACATCGCGCACAGTATCGTGGTCACCACGGCGCTCTTCTTCGCCGGGGGGATGGCGGAGCGGGTGGGAGGCACCGACCGTCTGGGCGACGTGCGAGGGCTCGCACGCACCCACCCCTGGATGGCGGTGGGCTTCTTCGTCCCCGCGATGGCGCTGGCCGGCCTCCCCCCCTTCAGCGGCTTCTGGGGAAAACTGTTCCTGATCGTGGGCGGCTTTCAGGCGGGCGCCTACGCGGCGACGGCGGCGGCGGTGGTGGCGGGGCTGCTCACCCTCGCCTCGATGCTCCGGATCTGGACCTCCGTGTTCTGGGGAGCGCCGACGGGGCAGCGGCACCCCGCCCTCGGCCACGACCGCCGCATGGTGGGGGCGACGCTCGCCCTGGCGGCGGGGTCCGTGGCGATGGGGCTGGGCGCCGCCCCGCTCTGGCGCTTCTCCGAACGCACCGCGGAACAGCTCCTCGCCGTCCAGCCGTACGTCCGCGCGGTGCTGGGGCCGGAGGCCGGTGCGGCGCCCGCACGTCTGGTTCTCGAAACGGAGGAGAAACGATGAAATTTCTGGCGCTCAACCTGCTGCTGGCGATCGTCTGGACCTTTCTGGCGGGGAGCTTCACCGTGGAAAGCATGCTCTTCGGCTTTGTGGTCAGCTTTGCGGTGCTCGCGGCGGCCCAGTCGTTTCTCGGGAGCGGCGGCTACGTACGCGCGACCGTCGGGGTGCTCCTCCTTCTCCGCGTCTACCTTTGGGAGATCATCCGGGCCAACCTGCAGCTCGCCCGCGATCTGCTCCGGATGAAGATGCCGTTCAAGCCGGGTTTTATCCACGTCGATGCGAGCGCCCTCAGCCCGGCCGAAACGGCCGTGCTCGCCAACATGATCTCGTTGACTCCGGGGACGCTTACCGTGGACGTGAACGAGGAGGGCGACACCCTGTACGTTCACAC
>JALZKG010000192.1 GCA_030859365.1 Gemmatimonadota bacterium | reverse complement strand
GCCCGGGGCCGCGGTTAAGTTGAGCCTCTGTCGCCACCTCCATTCCCTGATCCCCTGCTCCCATGAACACCGCGACCTTGCCGGCAACCGAAGCCCTGCTCGCCGCCGACCCCGAGATGCATCGTCTGATCGGGGAGGAGACGGAGCGCCAGGAGCACCAGCTGGAGATGATCGCCTCCGAGAACTTCGTTTCGCAGGCGGTGCTCGCGGCGGCGGGCTCCACGCTGACCAACAAGTACGCCGAGGGGTACCCGGGAAAGCGCTACTACGGCGGGTGCGAGGTGGTGGACGGGGTGGAGCGGCTTGCCCAGGAGCGCGCGAAGCGCCTGTTCGGCGCCGAGCACGCCAACGTGCAGCCGCACTCCGGGAGCCAGGCGAACATGGCCGTGTACTTCGGGCTGCTGGAGGTCGGGGACACCATCCTGGGGATGAACCTGTCGGAGGGGGGGCACCTTACACACGGCTCCCCCGTGAACTTCAGCGGACGCCTGTACGACGTCGCCTCCTACGGGGTCCGCTCCGGCGACCACCGGATCGACTACGACGCGCTCCGGGAGCAGGCGCGCGAGGTGCGGCCGCGGATGATCGTCGCCGGCGCGAGCGCGTATCCGCGCATCATCGACTTCGAGGCGTTCGGCGAGATCGCCCGCGAGGTGGGAGCCTTCCTGCTGGTGGACATGGCGCACATCGCCGGGCTCGTCGCTACCGGGCATCACCCGGACCCCATGCCCCACGCGGACGCGGTCACCACCACCACCCACAAGACGCTGCGGGGCCCCCGCGGGGGGATGATCCTGGTCCCGGAGCGGCACGCCAAAGCTGTGGACAAGCAGATTTTTCCGGGGATCCAGGGCGGCCCGCTGATGCACGCCATCGCAGCCAAGGCGGTCGCCTTCGGCGAGGCGCTCCGGCCGGAGTTCGCCGACTACTCGGAGCGGGTGATCCGCAACGCGCAGGCGCTCGGCGAGGCGCTGGCGGAGCGGGGCTTCACCCTGGTTTCCGGCGGCACCGACAACCACCTGCTCCTGGTGGACCTCCGCTCCAAGGGAGTCACCGGCAAGGAGGCGGAAAAGTCGCTTGACTGCGCCGTGATCACCGTCAACAAGAACACCGTGCCCGGCGAAACCGAGTCGCCCTTCGTCACCTCCGGGATCCGGATCGGCACCCCGGCGCTGACCACCCGCGGCTTCGGCCCCGATGAGATGCACCGCATCGCCGGCCTCATCGACCGAGTGGTGCAGGCGCGCGGCGAGGGCGAAGCGACGGAGCGAGTCCGCGGGGAGGTGCGGGAGATGTGCGAGCGACTGCCGCTGTACGCCGGGCTCGCGCGGGCGTAGACCGAACGTGGCGGGGACAGTGGGGTACCACCCTGCTTTCTCCGCCGTTCCGATCGTTTCCGAAGAATCCATGTCCGCACCGAAGCGCGTCTACATCGAGACGTACGGCTGCCAGATGAACATCAGCGACACCGAGCTGATGCACGGCATCCTGGCGGAAGGGGGGTACGCCGCCACGCAAACGCCGGACGATGCGGACGTGATCCTGGTGAACACCTGCGCCATCCGGGATCACGCGGAGCAGCGGGTGATCGGGCGGGTAGGCCAGCTCCAGCAGTTCCGGGAAGGCCGGCCGGACGTTCTGCTGGGGGTGACCGGGTGCATGGCGCAGCGCATGGGGGCCGACCTGCTGGCGCGGGCGGGCGGCGTCGACCTGGTGATGGGCCCCGATGCGTACCGCCAGCTCCCCGAAAAGCTGGCCGAGCTTTGTGCGCCCAGAGCCCCCGCCCCCGCCGTGCGGAGCCTCCCGGTGCTGGGAGCGCCGGCTGCCGGTGGGCTCGCCGTGCTGGGTTTCGATCCGCACGAGAACTACGAGGGGGTGGAGGCGCGTCGCGTCTCCGGGGTCTCCGCCTGGGTCCCGATCCAGCGCGGGTGCAACTATCGCTGCACCTACTGCATCGTCCCGTACGTCCGGGGCGACGAAAAGAACCGCGAGCCGGAGCAGATCCTGGCCGAGGTGGGCCGGCTCGGCGCCGAAGGGATCCCCGAGGTGACGCTGCTCGGGCAGACCGTGAACTCGTACGAACACGGTGAGTGGAACTTCGCCCGTCTGCTGCGGGCGGTCGCCCGCACCGAGGGGATCCGCCGGGTCCGCTTCACCTCGCCCCATCCCAACGGCTTCACGCCCGAGCTGGTGCGGGTGATGGCGGAGGAGCCTGCCATATGCAAGCAGCTGCACCTGCCGGTGCAGTCCGGCTCGGACCGCACGCTGAAGCGGATGCTCCGTCGCTATACCGTGGCGGAGTTCCGGGAAAAGATCGAATGGATGCGGGAGGCGATCCCCGGCGTCGCGCTGTCGACCGACGTGATCGTCGCGTTTCCCGGCGAAAGCGACGAGGAGTACGAGGCGACGCTCGCACTGATGCGCGAGATCCGCTTCGACGACGCATACCTGTACAAGTACTCCGAGCGCGACGGCACCCCAGCGACGCGCCTGCCGCGGGAGCAGTTCATCGCCGAAGAGGTGGCGCAGGCGCGGCTGGAGCGCCTGATCGCGCTCCACCGGCAGATCCAGGCGGAGATCAACCGGGGCGAGGTCGGGCGGACGGTGGAGGTGCTGGTGGAGAAGGAGGCGCGGCGCGGTGGCCTCCAGGGGCGCACCGAAGGGAACAAGGTGGTCACCTTCGCCGGCGATCTGTCACTGGTAGGTAGCTTCACGGAGGTGCGGCTTGCCGCGACGAGCGGCGCCACCTTCAGCGGAGTGCAGGTCGCCGAACCGCTCGCGAAGCGGGTGGCGTGAAGGCTTCGGCCTGGCTGCCCGCGCTCATGGTCGCCGTGCTCGCCGCGGGATTCGCTTTCATGAACCGGGGTGAAACCGCGACGATCCACCTCTTCGGAGTCACCTTCTTCCGGGTGCCGCTCACCTGGCTGACGCTCGGCTCCTTTCTGCTCGGGATGATCACCATGTTCGCGCTCGGTCTCAGGCATGACCTGCGTGTCCGCCGCACACTCCGGGCGCAGCGCTACCCCGACGCCGGGAGCGACCCGCACCCGGAGCTGGGTTAGGGTTTCTCCCCGGGCGGGGAGCTTCTCGTCCCGCCTCCCATGTTTCCGCTCGTCGCCGCCGTACTGGCCCTCGGGGCCGGGCTGCTCCCCGGTCTCCGCTTCGGAGGCCCGGTTCCGCTCCTGGCGCTGGGAGCCGCGGTCGTGGCTGCCGCCTCGCTCTTCCGGGGACGCTCTGCCCGGTGGGGAGCGCCCGCGATCCTCGCGTCGTTCGCGATGATGGGTGCCGCCCTGGGGGCGGATGCCCGTCGCGGCGCCGCCACGGACTGCCGCGCCCGCTTCGCCGACGACGCTGGCATGCAGCTCCGCGGCGTGCTCGCCGCGAACCTGGCGCCCCCGGATCCGGACGGCCGTCCGCGCGCGGTCCCGGTCCGCCTGCTCGACGCCGTGGCGGAGGGACGGGCCGTCCCAGGCTGTGGCGGTGAGGTCACCGTTCGCTTCCCCCAGGGCGTGGCGGGCGCTGTTGCCGGCTCCGAAGTGAGGGTGCGCGGACGATGGGCCTCGGGATCCGGCCCCGTGCTCCCCAGCGGCTGGCCGCGCGATCCGCGCTTCAGTGGATCGCTGCGCGCCGACACGGCGGATGTGGCCGCCTCGGCGGGTCTCAGGGGGCACCCGCTGCTTACGCTGCGGGGACGGGCATCGGCCCACCTCGACCGCCTCTTCCCCTTGCACGCTCCGCTCGCGAACGCGCTCCTGCTCGGACGTCGGGAAACGCTCGACCCGGCGATCCGCGACCGCTGGGCGCGCGCTGGGATGATCCACCTGCTGGCCATCAGCGGAACCCACGTGGGGCTGCTCGCGGGCGTGGTGCTCCTGCTCGGCAGGGGCTTCATGCGCCGGAGGACGCTCGCCTGGGCGACGATGGCGCTGCTCGCCCTGTACCTGGCGCTGATCGGGGCTCCCCCCTCCGCCGTACGAGCGGGGGTGATGATCTCGCTGGCCTTGCTCGGAGCGGTGCTGCAGCGTCCCTCGTCACCGTTTCCGCTGATTGCCGCGGCCGCTGGGGCGCTCCTGGTGTGGGACCCCTCGGCGCTGCTCCAGCCGGGCTTCCAACTGTCGTTCGCCGGGGTGCTCGGGATACTCCTGCTCCGCCGCACCCTGATGCGATGGCTTCCACGGCCCTGGCGGGCGGGCGGCTGGCGGCGCTGGCTCGCGGATTCGCTGACGGTCAGCGCCGCCGCCTTCGTCTTCACCTCCCCTTTCACGATCCATCACTTCGGCCAGACCGCGCCCGCCGGGCTTCTGGCGAACGTCCCCGCGCTGCCGCTCAC
>JALZKG010000175.1 GCA_030859365.1 Gemmatimonadota bacterium | reverse complement strand
TCCTGGATCTGAGGCTCCGTCTGCAGCGCGAAGTTCTTGGGGGAGCCCCCGCCCAGGATCCAGATGGCCGACTTGCCGCCGCCGCGCTTCGCGTCCAGCACGAGGGCAGCCGTCTCGTTGACGTCGGCGTTGACGTCCCACACCAGCCGGTTTCCCTGCAGCGCCTTGGCGGCGACGTTCATCCCGATGCTGGAGTCACCCGGCGACGAGGTGTAGATCGGCACCGCATGCTCGTAGGCGGCGGCAAGCAGCGACTTGCGCCCCTGCCCCAGCTCCCGTTCCCGCGCCGCCACGTACCGGCCGCACAGGTAGTGGAACTCGGCGGTGCTCATCGGGCGCTGGAACTCCTCGGATGCGATCACCTGGCGGAAGAAGGCGTCGGTGTCGAGCAGCACCGAATAGTCGAAGAAGATGTCGTAGATCCGCACCACCTCCTCGTCGCGCAGCACCGTGTCAGACACGTGCGGGTTGCCCTGCTTCAGCTCCAGCCCGATCCCGAAGTGGGTGTCGTGGTACAGGTTGGCCCCCGTGGAGATGATCCAGTCCACGAACCCCGCCTCGATCAGCGGGATCACCGCGCTCATCCCGAGCCCTGCGGGGGTCAGCGCCCCGGTCATCGTCATGCCGACCGTCACGTCGTCATCGAGCATCTTCCGGGCGAGCAGGTGGCACGCTTCGCGGAGCCGGGCCGCGTTGTACGCCTGAAAGGTGCCGTCCACCAGCTCGCTGACGGACATCCCCCCCACGATGCGGGTGGGCTCGATGCGCTTTCCGCTCAGAAACTTGCTCTGGGCCATCACAAAACCGGTTGGGGTCACGAGGATTGATCAGGGGTGTGCCCCCGGACGGGCGCTACTCCGCGTCGTGCTTGGCCGGCTCGGCCGGGGTCTGCAAGGTCGCGGCGGAGGCGGCCAAGCGCTCCGGGCCGGTGCGCTGGCGGTCGCGGCAGTCCAGGATGGTCCGCACCGCCTCCTCCGGCGAATCGGTGACCACCAGAAGGTCCAGGTCTTCCGGTGAGACCTTCCCCTCCGCGAGCATCGTTCCGCGGACCCAGTCGAGCAGCCCTCCCCAGTACTCCGACCCGAAGAGGATCACCGGGAAGTCGCGGACCTTGCCGGTCTGGATCAGGGTCAGCGCCTCGAACAGCTCGTCCATGGTGCCGAAGCCGCCGGGAAAGATCACGAACGCCTCGGCATACTTGACGAACATGGTCTTGCGGACGAAGAAGTAGCGGAAGTTGACCGCCACCTCCACGTAGGCGTTCATCCCCTGCTCGAAGGGGAGCTCGATGTTGCACCCGATGGACGGCCCGCCCGCCTCCATCGCCCCCTTGTTCGCCGCCTCCATGATCCCCGGTCCACCGCCGGTGATCACGGCGAAGTCCGCTTCCGCGAGGAGGCGCGCCGTGCGCTCCGCGGCGTGGTACTGCGGATTGTCCGGCTGCACCCGCGCCGAGCCGAAGATGCTCACCGCCGGGCCCAGCGTGGCGAGCGCGTCGAACCCCTCCACGAACTCGCCCATGATGCGGAATACCCGCCACGGGTCCGAGTGCTGAAAGTCCCTGCGTGGGGCGGCGGGTGCGGGAGCCGGCGATTCGAGCAGGCGCTCGTCCTCCGTGGGGGACCCGGTCCGGGCGGCGCGGTTCAACGACGGGTTGGATTGGGCTTCGGCAGGCATGGAAGGCGGGGCGGAGATCGGAGCGCGGGATTCAAGAACTCCAACATACACCCTGCGCCCTTCGGGAGCCAAACACGACCGGGTGCGATTTTCGCGGAGCGTGCGCGGGGGGTATCGGACCAACCGCTGCCGAGGAGGGCTGGTATGAGGCGATGGAAGACGCGGCTGGGAGCCGTCGGGCTGCTGGTGGCGGTGTCCGCCTGCGAGGTGGTGGACCGCGCCAGGAGCCGGGACGCGGCGGGTGAGGAGGAGCGGGTGGACGCGGGCGCGACGGGGCTGACCCTGAACCTGGAAACCCCCGGAAGCGTTCGGATGGGCGAGCAGGCCGCCATTCACCTCGCCGTGACCAACGGCGCGGACACCGCCGTAGCCGGGGTACGGCTGGAGCTGCTTCTCCCCCCCTGGATGGAGCCGCTGGTCCCGGAGCCCGCAGGCACCGAGGTCAACCTCGTCGCCTCGGATGAGGGGACGCGGCTCGCCTACCCCTTCACCACGCGTCCCCTGCAGCCGGGCGAGTCGCGCACCATCGTGCAGCGCATCCGGGCCCCCGCCCCCTCCGCCGGTGCGGCAAACGTTTTTCCGGGCGGGGTACGGGCGTCGCTGGCGGGCCTGGATGGCCGCCCGCTCGGGGCGCAGGTCGAGAGCCAGCTCGCGATCGACACCACCCGGGTGGGCGTCCCGGACAGCGCCTCCGCACCCGGCACGGATCCGACCGTGAGCGGCGACGGCGTCGGGGCGG
>JALZKG010000167.1 GCA_030859365.1 Gemmatimonadota bacterium | reverse complement strand
GGCTCCCCCTACCGCCGGGCTCGACGCGGCGGATTCGGAGCCGGAGGTCGTCCCCATCGCGTCGCTGCTGCTGCGCGGGGAAGCCGCGCTCCGCGCCGCGCTCGCGCTGCGGCCCGAGGTGGAGCGTGCCGCGGACGCCGACCCGGCGCTGCACGCCAGGCTGAACGAGGTGTGGGAGCTGATCGAAATGGGGCTCGACGCCGCTCCCGCGCGCTGATCCGTGAAACACCCAGGCAAAGCCGCGCTCGGAATCGCCATCAGCGTCTTCTTTCTCTGGTGGGCCCTGCACGACGTATCCCTCGCCGAGGTGGTCCACGAGATCCGCAGCGCCGATCCACTCCTCTTCTTTCTCGCCGCCGTCGCGGCCACCCTGGGCATCCCGATCCGTGCGCTGCGTTGGAAATCGCTGCTGCACGGATCCGGAAGCGCCGCGCCGCTGGAGCCGCGGATGGCCGCCACCGCCATCGGGTTTGGAGCGAACAACGTACTCCCCGCGCGCGTCGGCGAGCTGATCCGTGCCGTTTCGCTCGCCCGCCTCGCTCGGATTCCGCTCGGCAGCGTCTTCGGTTCGCTGGTGCTGGAGCGGGTCTTCGACGCGGTGGTGCTGCTCGGCTTTCTGTTTGCCGCGATGGCATCGCCCTCGTTTCCGGGAGAGATGGGCGGCGGAATGGACCCGCGGGTCGCGGCCCGCTGGGCAGCCGGCGCCACGGTGCTGCTCGGTGTGCTGCTCTTCGCGGCGGCGGCGGCCCCGGACGCCGTGCTGCTGCTGGCGGCGTGGTTCGGCGACCGGCTCCTCCCGAGCCGGGTACGCGTTCCGGTCCACGGCGCTCTCCGTTCGTTTGTAGGTGGGCTCGGCGTGCTGCGCAGCGCCCGGCTCTTCGTGGTCGCGCTGGCCTGGGCGGCTGCCCAGTGGCTCTTTCTGGGCTTCTCCTTTCTGCTGGGGTTTCGGGCATTCGGGATCGACGTTCCCTACGTCGGCGCCCTTTTTCTCCAGTCGCTGACCAGCCTTGCCGTCGCAGTCCCCTCTTCGCCGGGATTCTTCGGTCCCTTCGAGGCGGCGGCGCGGGTGGGGCTCGGGCTCTGGGGCGTCCCTTCGGGGCGGGCGGTTTCCTTCGCGATCGGCTTCCACCTGGCCGGCTTCGTGCCCGTGACGCTGCTCGGCCTCTTCTACTTCTGGAAGGTGGGTCTGCGCTGGTCGGAGGTGGAGCGGCAGGTGGAGGCTGTCGAGGAGCCGGACCCGGAGATCGCCGGGCTGGCTGGACGGAATGGTTGAACGCGTCCGCGTCGACGCTCCGGCGAAGGTCAACCTCCGGTTGCGCGTCCTGGGGCGCGAAAGCTCCGGCTTCCACTCGCTCGAAACCGTTTTCTGTGCCGTCTCGCTGGCGGACGAACTGGAGGTGGAGCGGGGGGGCGCCCGAATGGAGCTCCGGGTCCTGGGGGAGGTCGACACCGGTCCTCCGGAGCGGAACCTGGTACTGCGGGCGGCACGCGCCTTCGCCGCGGAGAGCGGGATCGATTGCCCCGCCCGCCTCACGCTTCACAAGCGGATCCCCGCGGCGGCCGGGCTGGGGGGCGGAAGCTCCGACGCCGCCGCAGCGCTGCGTGCCCTGAATGCCCTGCACGGCGATCCGCTTCCGCCGTCGGCGTTGCTGCGGATCGGCGCCTCGCTCGGGAGCGACGTCCCCTTCTTTCTGTGCGGCTCTCCCCTGGCGGTTGCCTGGGGGCGCGGCGAGCGACTGCTGGCGCTTCCGCCCCTCCCCTCCCGTCCGGTGCTGATCGCACACCCCGGAGCCGCGATGCCCACGGGGGAGGCGTTCGGCCTGTTGGCGGAGCTGCGAGGCGAGGCACCGACGGAGCCGCGGGGCTGGGCGACGGATCTGTCGGCGATGGGAGAGTGGGAGGGGATCGCCGCGAGTGCGGTCAACGACTTCGACGCGGTTGCCCGGGAGCGAAACCCCCGCTTCGCCGATGCACTTCGCGCCCTTGGTGAGTCGGGGGCGCGGATCGCACTGCTCGCCGGGAGCGGGTCGGCGCTGTTCGGCGTCTTCGACGACGATCCGGCGCGGGAGCGGGCCGCGAGACCGCTTCGCTCGGCCGGGTGGCGGGTGTGGCCCGCGTGCACTCTGGAGAGGACAGCGCCGCTCCGGGTTGACCCCTCCGGGTGCTGTGGGTAATTTTCCTTGCTATTCCCCCCTGGTGTAAGGGCAACACACCGGTCTTTGGAACCGGGGATGGAGGTTCGAATCCTCCGGGGGGAACTCCCGCGGCGCGGCGCTCCTGCAGGGGGCGCCGCGCCGTTTATCCGTTCTCGCCGCGCCGTCCAAACGTTCGTGGCAGGGTTGATGCACAAGATGCGGCTCATAGATCGATCCATCCCGCGGCTCGGCGGCCGAATTCCCGAGGCGGGTTGTCCCTTCTTCCACTCGAGCTCAGCCCCATGCTCCACGCGCGGTTTTCGCTTGCGCTGACCCTGTCCGCTCCCCTGCTGGCTCAGGCGGAGCCGTTCGAAGCATCGGGGCCGGACTGGGCAGGGCGGATCAGCCTCGCGGTCGGCCTGGCCGCGCTGGTTCTCGCGGCGGTGATGATCTTGCGGGCGGTGCGCGGAGGGGGCCGGCGCCACGCGAGGCGCCCCGACTTCCCCCTGATCGTCCCGTCGGGCGGCTCGGGCGCCTCGGCCCACAGGCCGCTGGATCCCATGCGCTTCGCGCCCGCCCCTGTATCCACCCCCTCCGCTCCACCCCGCGCCGCGTCGCGCACCGTCGAAGACGGGATGGTGGAGGGGCACACCATCCGCTTCTATCAGCCGCTCAACGGCACGCTCCAGCTTCTTCCGGGGCGGCTGGAGGTGGTGGAGGGGGAGGACCGTGGGCAGAACATCCGCTTCGTTCGCACCGGCGGCGGTCGTCCTGAGATCACCTTCGGCCGCACCGAGGGGCCGCCCCATCGCCATGTCCAGCTCCGCTCCCCCACCGTCAGCCGGGAGCACGCCCGGATGCAGTTCGAGGGCGAGGAGTGGCGGATCACCAACATGTCCCGCACCAACCCCGTGGTGGTGAACGGCGAGGAGCTGGACGGCGCGGACGGGGGCCGTCCCCTGCGCGAGGGCGACCGGGTAGAGATGGGGGACGTGACCTTCGTATTCCGCACCAGCTAGCCATGGCTTCCCACGCGCACACCGCGGTCTACACCCATCGGGGGCGTCGCCGCGCCAATCAGGACGCGGTGCTCGCCCGCACCCTCGCCGATGGACGGGAGCTGGTCGCCCTGGCGGACGGGATGGGCGGGCAGGCCGCGGGCGAGGTCGCAAGCGCCCGCACCCTGGAAGTGCTGGTTCAGGAGCTGGAGATCGGAACCAACCTGGACGATGCGATCCGCGCGGCGAATCTGGCCGTACATACCGAAGCGGGGCAGGACCCGGAACGGGAAGGAATGGGAACCACCCTGGTGGCGCTGCTGCGCATCGGGAACAGCTACCATGTTGCGAATGTAGGAGATAGCCGCGCCTACCGGGTCGACGCAGAGCGGATCGACCAGGTGACCGCCGACCATTCGTTCGCTGCCGACGCCGTGCGGACCGGGTCCATGTCGCCCGCGGACGCGGCGGTGTCCCCCTGGCGCAACGCGCTCACACGAGCGGTGGGGACCGATCCGGAGGTGGAGGTGGACCTGTTCGGGCCGTTCCCCATCGAGCCGCCCCACGCCGTGATCCTCTGCAGCGATGGGCTGTACAAGGCGCTTCCGGACCGGGTGATCGCCGATTTCGTCCGCTCCACCGAGGACGTGGAGGCAGCGGTGAACGGACTTTCAGCCCTGGCGTACCGGCAGGGGAGCGACGACAACATCTCGGCGGTTGCCGTGGAGTTCGGCCGGTTCGACCGCTGGCTCCCGGCCGTCACCGCGCCGCTCCCCATCGATCGGCAG
>JALZKG010000323.1 GCA_030859365.1 Gemmatimonadota bacterium | reverse complement strand
CCGAGCAGCTCGCCCAGCAGCTCCAGGCAGAGGACGGTCAGCGCGTGATGGTTGGTCAGTCGCCCGCTCTCCTGATGGCCCGCGAGCCAGTCGGCGCGTCGCGCCAGGAAGCGGAGTACCGCCGGGTCCTCCATCCCGACCAGCCGGTAGCTTTCGATGCAGGCAAGCAGCGAGAACGCCGCCGCGCCGGCCGCACGCTCGAAGGGGAAGTAGTCGTCGCACGATCCGTCGGGGTGCGCGCTCCGGGCGGCGTAGCGGATCCCGGCCTCCACCCACTCACGGACGGCCGGATCCCGACGATACGGGTTGTCGGGGAGGTCGGACGCCCATACCAGCGCGAGCGGCCAGACGAACTCCTGGGCCATCCCGCTGGGAAAGTCGATGATCTTGTAGTGCCAGAAGTTGCGGTCGAAGCACCCGAAGGTGGGGCTGTGCGGGTTGCGGTCGAGCAGCGTCAGGATCCGCGGGATCTGAGCGAGGCCGTACCGCCCGAGCGCCTCACGGCTCATCGTCCCGCGCCCCCGCGCGTGCGCTCCGCCTCGGAGCGGCGGAGGCGGAGCTGCACGTCTTCCAGGAGGACGCGGTTCGCGGCCATCAGGTCCGCCACGAGCCCGAAGGTCCAGAGCTGAAAGCCGGCAAGCAGCAGCACGGCGGCCAGGATCAGGCTCGGCGCCCGGGTCCGCTGGGCATCCTCCAGGAAGAACAGCGCCAGCCAGCGCACCCCCAGCGCCACCCCGCCGCCCACGGGGAGGAGCCCGGCCCAGAAGAAGAACCGGAGCGGCCGGTAGAGCATGAAGATCCGCGCGATGGTACCGATGGACCTCCGGACGTAGCTCGGGACGCTCCGGACCAGCCGCGAAGGACGGACCGACGGGTTGGTCCGGATGGGGACGGAGGTGATGGGGATGTTCTTCTGCCCTGCCTGGATTACGGTCTCCAGCGTGTAGGTGTATTCGCTGAAGACGTTCAGGCGGAGCGCGGCCTCGCGCGTGAAGGCGCGGAAGCCGCTGGGGCTGTCCGCCACCCGCGTGCCGCTCGCCTGCCGCACGGACCAGCTGCCCAGCTTCTGAAGCAACTTCTTCACCGGGGAAAAGTCGCGGATCTCGTCTATGGGGCGCGCGCCCACCACGATCTCGGCGCGGCCCGCGAGGATCGGCGCGATCAGGTCCGGGATGCACGCGGCCTCGTACTGGTTGTCCGCGTCGGTGTTCACGACGATGTCCGCCCCCGCCGCGACGCACGCCTCCAGCCCGGCCGCGAAGGCGCGGGCCAGCCCCTGGTGCGTCGGGAAGCTCACGACGTGGTCCACCCCGGCGGCCCGCGCAACCTCCACCGTGCGGTCCGTGCTCCCGTCATCTACGATCAACCATTCCACGCGCCCCACGCCGGGCAGGCTGCGGGGGAGCTGAGCAAGCGTGGTCGGGAGGGTGTCCTCCTCGTTGCGGCAGGGGATCTGGATGAGGAGCTTCACCGGGGGTCTCACTGGGGGTGTCACCGCGGGTCGGGAGCGGGAGAGCGGGGGGAGCGCCGGGAGATCCGCGCGGCGAGGTGCACGATCGCCCCGGCGACCAAAATCAGGAGAAAGGGCTGGAACGGCTCGCTCATCCGCACCCGCGCCACGGTCGCCGCATGGAGCAGCGTGGAGTACGCCAGCAGCAGGTACACCGGGAGCAGGGTCCGCCAGCGCCGCCGCAGGAGGAAGGCGGCGGCGAGCGCCACGAGGGGGAGCAGTCGCGCCGCCATCACCTGCAGGGTCGCGGCGCGCGAGTACCCCCAGCCGCGAAGGGCTCTGAAGTTGAAGACGTGCGTATCCGCCCAGTCGGCGTTCGGATCCCCCACCCAGTAGGTGCCGAGCTTTTCCAGAAAGAAGCGCAGGTACACCCCCGGCTCCGCGCGGATCGACGTCTTGGCCCGGGCCGTCCAGTAGCGCTCGCCCTCCACCGTGATCGGGTACGGGACGGAGCGATCGTCCGGATAGATCACCTCGTCCCACACCCGATAGTAGGTGTACCCCTGCACCCGGACCAGGTTGTAGTACTCCGGACTGCCGAGCCAGAGGGTGGCGTTGCTGGTGGAGAGGGGGAGAAAGG
>JALZKG010000322.1 GCA_030859365.1 Gemmatimonadota bacterium | reverse complement strand
CGGGTGCCGACGCACCCGAGCAGGCCGCGGGCCCCGCGGAACGCGCCGCGTCGGTGCAGGACACCCTCGCCATCGAAGGGATGAGGGAGCCGGTCACGCTACGCCTTTACACCCCGCCGGCCGGCTTCCCCCTGCCGTTCAGCACCTACGTTCCCGAAGACATGCGGGCGGAGACCGTGTCCTCCGGCGAAGGGGACGGGGTGCGCTTCGTCGCCCACTTCGGCGGGGTTCCCAACGAGCACGCACTGGTTCACCTCTTCGTCTATCCGGTCGACGCGTTACCCGAACACGCGCGGGAGACCGTCCGTGCCATCGCCGAGTCGTACGGTCCGGTGCGGGAGTTCGGGGAGATCGAGCCGGCGGACCGCTTCGGGTGGGCCGCGGAGCAGTACCGCATTTCCGGTCGAGGACCGGGTAGCGAAACGATGATCGGGGACGTGGGATTGGGGGAGCGAAACGGGCGCTGGTTCCACATCGTCGTGCAGCACCCCGCGGAGTTCAGCGACGGCTTCGCGCCGCGAGCCCAGCGGATCCTGGACGAGTGGCGTTGGCAGGGCGAAGTGCCGCTGGGGAGGCGCTGAAGCTTCCGTGAGCGGGCGGTAATCCACTCCTCGTGGCGTCCGGCGGTGTGGTACACCGCGTCACGCTCTCGGAACACGGGTGGAGCAGCAGCGGAACTCTGGCCATGCACGAGGGAGCAACGTGGGCGACGAACGCACACCCAGGGAGCAGATCGACGAGCAGCGCTGGGAGGTGCTGCACCAGCTCGAAGACTGGCTGGAAACGCCGATGGTGGTGCTCGGCTTCGTCTGGCTCGCCCTGCTGGTGGTGGAGCTGATCTGGGGGCTGGGCTCCGCGCTCCAGACGCTGGGCACCGCCATCTGGATCCTCTTCATCCTCGACTTCGCCCTCCGCTTCACCCTCGCCCCCCGCAAGACGCGCTACCTGCGGCGCAACTGGCTGGTGGCCGTCGCGCTGGTGGTGCCTGCGCTTCGCGTGCTCCGTGCCGCCCGCATCTTCCAGGTGCTGCGGGCCGCGAAGGGGGTGCGCCTGGTGCGCATCTTCACCTCGCTGAACCGGGGGATGCACGCGCTCGGCAGCAGCATGCGGCGGCGCGGGTTCGGCTATACCATCGCGCTCACCACGCTGGTGACGCTCACCGGGGCGGCCGGGATGTACGCGTTCGAGAACCTAGCCGGCCCGCGTGGGTTGAACAGCTACGGCGAGGCACTCTGGTGGACGGCGATGATCATGACCACCATCGGCTCCGAGTACTGGCCGCAGACGACGGAGGGGCGGCTGCTCGCCTTCGCCCTATCGGTGTACGCGCTCGCCGTGTTCGGCTACGTCGCCGCGACCATCGCCGCCTTCTTCCTGGGGCGCGACGCGGAGAACGCGGAGGGGGAGATCGCGGGGGAAGCGTCCCTGCGCGCGCTTCGCGACGAGATCGCCGCGCTGCGGGAGGAGGTGATGGCGCTCGGCGGCAGGGAGCAGGGGCGCTGAGGGAGCCATCGCCAGGGTGGCGTTCGACGTCGTCGGGCTAAGGGGACGACGCCCCCGCCTTGGTGGTAACACGGATCACCCCCTGCGCGGCTTTCGGATCGTCGTACATCCGGGTCGCCGCCGGACCCTTGATCACCTTGATGGTCGCGACGTCATCGGGGTTGAGTGTACGCATGCGCGACGGCTGGGTTAGCACGCCATCAACAAAGAGCAGTCCTGGGAACTCCCCCGCCGGAAGCAGCCTCTGAGTTTTCTTGCCGCCCGCTTGGGTGGCCTCATAGACTATGTGCTTGCCCTTTCCGGGCGTCTCGAGCAAGATGTTTTCCGTAACGCGTACACGATCCTCTTCGCCCGGCGTGCCCTCGCGGGTAGCAATGTGGAAGATAACTCCCTCCCCAACCTGCCCACGGACCATCTCCATCCGAGCAATCTTATCGCCGCCGAGGGCACGAGCCTCCTCCGCGCTCACCTGCTTACCATCGACGAAGTAGGTCACCTGTCCATCCTTCGAGGCAATCCCGAAATTTTTCCCCTGGGCTTCCGCCGCGGTCACGTCCATCGCCTCGATCTCAGGTCCCGTGGGCATGCGCGTATCACAGGCGGCGAGCAGGGCGGCAACGGCCAGGGCGCCCAGGGCGCCGGCGCGCAGCGCCGCGAAGCGCGGCAAACGTGTTGTCATGGCACACAGTCTCCGTTCCAGGGAAGAGGGTGAGCCGGCGAGCGCCGGGACACCCAGGGAAAGGCCGGGCCCACGCCCGGCCATGTCGATCAGCACCGAGCCGTACTCGTACGGATGGACGCCGCCGCGCAACACCCGGGCGTCGCAGTCGATCTCCACCGCCAGACGCAACCGGAGCAGCATCCACCCGACGGCGGGACTCCAGGGAAGGAGCGCCACCGACAGGCAGCCGGCCGCCAGCACCAGGGGGTCACGAGCACGGACGTGTGCCCTCTCGTGCAGCACCACCAGCCGCTGCTCCTCGGCGGACGCATCCAGCAGCCACCGGGGCACCACCACCTCCGGATGGCGGATGCCGAGCACCGCGGGGCCGGTGGCGGGTGCAACGCGCACCGCTGTCCCCGCGATCTCGCGGAGAGGCCACCCGCGGCGAACGCCGCGGGAGCGGAGCAGGGTGGCGGCGGCAAACGTCGACAGCGTGAGGGAAAGCGCGATCCATCCCGCTGCCAGCAAACGGCCGGCCGGGCC
>JALZKG010000112.1 GCA_030859365.1 Gemmatimonadota bacterium | reverse complement strand
CTTCCGAGCCGCACCACCCCGTGTACACGAATCCCCCAGGGCCTTCCACGATCTCCCGGAAGCGACCGTAGTCCGCCACGCCGCGGTGGGAGTTTGCCTCCCTCCGTTCGCGGGCGCGCTCCAGCAGAAAACCCTGGAACTCCTCCAGCCGCTGCTCCATCCCCTCCAGCACCTCCGCCTCGGGAAGGAACTCCTTGCGCTCCCCACCCTGGGCCACGATCCGGCGGGCCAGCACCAGCTGCCCCTTCGCGATGTCCTTGGGTCCCACCTCGATCCGGAAGGGCACGCCCTTGGTTTCCCACTCGAAGAACTTGGCGCCCGGCGTCATCTTGTCGCGACCGTCGATGTGGGTGCGTATCGGGGCGAGGGCGCCCGCGATCTGTCGCGCCTTGCCGAGCACCAGATCCCGCTCTTCGTCCTTGCGGAAGATGGGGACGATCACCACCTGGATCGGGGCGAGGCGGGGGGGGATCACCAGCCCCTGGTCGTCGCCGTGGGTCATCACCAGCCCTCCGATCATCCTCGTGGAAACGCCCCAGCTGGTGTTCCAGGCGTACTCTTCCCCTCCGCTCTCGCTCGCGAAGGTGAGGTTGAACTGCCGGGAAAAGTTCTGCCCCAGGTTGTGCGAAGTGCCGTTCTGCAGCGCCCGGTTGTCCTGCATAAGGGCCTCGGTGGCGTAGGTGCGGAGCGCGCCGGGAAAGGTTTCGGAGCGCGACTTGGGACCCGTTACCACCGGGAGCGCCATCCACTCCTCCATGAACTCCCGGTACACGCCGAGCATCCGCAGCGTCTCCTCCTCCGCCTCGGCTTCGGTGGTGTGAGCGGTGTGCCCCTCCTGCCAGAGGAACTCCGTGGTGCGCAGAAAGAGCCGCGTCCTCATCTCCCAGCGCACCACGTTCGCCCACTGGTTGATCAGCAGGGGAAGGTCGCGGTAGCTCTGCACCCACCGGGAGAACATCTCGTAGATGATGGTCTCCGAGGTGGGCCGGATGACGAGCGGCTCCTCCAGCTTCGACTCGGGGTCGGGGATCAGCGCCCCCGCACCCTTCTCCCCCGTCGCCTTGAGGCGGGTGTGGGTGACGATCGCCGCCTCCTTCGCGAAGCCTTCGACGTGCTCCGCCTCCCGCGCCAGAAAGGACTGGGGGATGAAGAGCGGAAAGTACGCGTTCTGGTGCCCCGTCTCCTTGAAGCGGCGGTCGAGCTGGTCGCGCATCAGCTCCCAGAGGCGGTAGCCGTAGGGGCGGATCACCATGCAGCCGCGGACCGGCGAATAGTCCGCCAGCTCGGCGCGGAGCACGGCCTCGTTGTACCAGGCGCTGAAATCTTCAGCCCGGGGGGTCAGTGCTTTTTCGTTTGCCATGCTGGATACGGTGTTCGTGGTCGGAAGAAGGAGTCAGGGAGCCGGAGGTCGCCGCGCGCGCGGCGCGTCACGGTCGCAGCAGCTCGTCGGCCGGCAACCGCCTTTCCTCTCCGCTCGCCATCTCCTTCACCACCACCACGCCGTCGGCCACCTCCTCCGGACCGAGCACCACCGTCCGGCGCGCGCCGGCCCCGGACGCGTTCCGGAACTGCTTGCCCACCCCCTGCGCCCGGAAGCCGTACTCCACCGCGAAGCCGGCGTCCCGTAGCCGGTGCGCGAGGCCGAGCATCGCCGGGCGCTGCTGCGGAGTCACGGGAATCAGGTAGAAGTCGATCTCCCGCGCCTTCCCGGGGAGGAGCCCCCGCTCCGCCAGCAGCTCCCGCAGCACCACGTCACCCATCCCGAATCCAAGGGCGGGGAGGTTCACTCCGGCCACCTGCTCCAGCAGCCCGTCGTAGCGCCCGCCGCCGCAGATGGCGCGCAGCTCGCCGCGCGTGTCGAACAGTTCGAAGACGATCCCTGTGTAGTACGCCAGTCCGCGCACCACCGACAGGTCGAAGCGCACGTAGCCGCCGAGCCCCATCGCGTCCAGAAGGGCGAAGCACTCCGTCATACGGGCGATCTCCTGGGCCACGCCGGGGATCTCCTCGTAGGTGCGTCGCACCGCCTCCCAGTCGCGCTGCCGGAAGATGCCCATCACCCGCGCGGTGGTCTCCGGGACCAGGTACGCCTCGCCGGTGAGACGGGCCGAGACCACCTCCTCGGAATCGCGCTCCACCTTGTCGACGATGTTGTAGACCAGCGTCAGCGACTCCTCCGGAACGCCGGCGTGGAGCAGGAGGGCGCGCAGCAGGCGGCGGTCGGAGACCCGTGCCACGAAATCGGTTTCGGAAAGCCCGAACGCCCTCAGCGTGTCGATCGCGGCCGCGAGGAGCTCGGCGTCGGCGGCGACGCCCTCCTCGCCGACGATGTCCAGATTGAACTGGAAGTGCTCGCGGAGCCGCCCCCGCTGCTGCCGCTCGTAGCGGAAGAGCTGCGGAACGGAGAACCAGCGGATCGGCTTGCGCAATCCGTTCGCGCGAGCCCCGACCATCCGCGCCAGCGTCGGGGTCATCTCCGGGCGGAGCGCCACCTCCCGCTTCCCCTTGTCGGTGAAGCTGTACAGCTGCTGCACGATCTCCGGCCCCGACTTCTCCACGTACAGTTGGAGAGGCTCCAGCGGAGGGCCGTCGTATTCCTCGAAGCCGTAGCGGCGGGCGGTCTCGCGCCAGGTGCGCACGATGTGGGCACGGACGGCGAGGTCTTCGGGGTAGAAGTCGCGAAAGCCGGGAAGCGCGTTGGAGGCGGTCATGGCGCGCAATGTAGACGGGGCCGCCCCGGGGGAAAAGGGCGCGCCTACCGGATTGCGATTCCGAGCGCCTGCATCGCGTCGCCGACGGTGTGGACCGAGCCGGTGACCAGCACCGTTCCGTGCGGCGCGAGGGTGGTGACCCGCCGGAGCGCAGAGGCGAAATCCGGGATGACCCGAACGGCTACGCCGGGAGGTGGGTCCAGCGCACCGGCCACCGCCGCGGGGTCCCAGCGTCGCGCCTCGGGCGCCGAGGGGGGCACGGTGAGGACCGCGCCGGCGG
>JALZKG010000090.1 GCA_030859365.1 Gemmatimonadota bacterium | reverse complement strand
AATCTTCCTCTTCTTCGTCTTCGCGGGCTCGGTGATCACCTCCACCAACGTGCTCGACTTCGGTGACCTGATGATCCTCGGCATGGCGTTCCCGAACATCCTGGGCCTGTACTTTCTGAGCGGGCGGGTGAAGCGGGAGCTGGACGAGTACTGGGCGCGCAAGCAGGCCGGCGGCTTCACCGTTTACAAGTAGGCGCGGGTCCAGCAGGAACATCTCCTCACAACCAGGGATGAGGAGCGGCGCGTGGCGCAAGAAACGGCAGGGCAGAACCCCAACGAAGCGTGGGGCAGCCGGATCGGGTTGATCCTGGCCATGGCGGGGAACGCGGTGGGGCTCGGAAACTTCCTGCGGTTTCCGGGGCAGGCGGCGGCGAACGGCGGTGGCTCCTTCATGATCACCTACTTCATCGCCTTCTTGCTGCTCGGCATCCCGCTGATGTGGATCGAGTGGGGGATCGGCCGCAATGGGGGACGCTACCGCAAGGGACACATCCCCGGGATGTTCGCGGCCATCTGGAAGCACCCCGCCGCCAAGTACGTCGGTGTGATCGGGCTGGTGATCCCGCTGGTGGTGCTCTGCTATTATGTGATCCTGATCAGCTGGACGCTCGCGTTCACCTGGTTCTCGATCACGGGTGACTACTGGGGGAACACCACCCAGGAAACCATGTCGGCGTACCTGACCTCGTATCAGGTGATCGGCGACGGCAGCGAGCACGACTTCTGGGTGCCCTTCCTGTTCTTTTTTATCAGCCTGTTCATCACCATCTACGTCCTGTCCAAGGGGATCTCGGGCGGCATCGAGAAGCTGGCCAAGGTCGGGATGCCGATCCTCTTCTTCTTCGCCATCGTCCTGGCGATTCGGGTCTTCCTGCTCCCGCCGGGGGAGAACGGGGTGACGGCGGTGCAGGGCTTCCAGTTCATCTACAACCCGGACCTGTCGCGCCTCGGCGACGCCAAGGTGTGGCTCGCCTCGGCGGGGCAGATCTTCTTTACTCTGTCGGTGGGGATGGGAACCCTGCAGACCTACGCATCGTACCTTTCCAGCAAGGACGACATCGCCCTTTCCGGCGTTGCCACTGCGGCGACGAACGAGACGGCCGAGGTGGTGCTCGGCGGCTCCATCGCGATCCCGGCCGCGGTCGCCTTCTTCGGGGTGAGCGGGGCGATGGCCGTGGCGCAGTCGGGCTCGTTCAACCTCGGCTTCGTCAGCATGCCCATCGTCTTCCAGGGGATGCCGTTCGGACAGCTCTTCGGCGCTATGTGGTTCGGGCTCCTCTTCTTCGCCGGGATCACCTCGTCGGTCGCCATGGCGACGCCGATCGTGGCCTTCTTCCGCGAGGAGTTCGGATACCGTCGCGAAACGGTGGCGTGGATCGTCGGAGCCATCGCGCTTGCGTTCGGTCTGCTCACCATCCTCTGGTTCGAGTACGGGATGCTCTGGGAGTGGGACTACTGGGCCGGCACCTTCGGGCTGGCGGTGATGGCGTTCATCGAGGTGATCATCTTCATGTGGATCTTCAAGCCCGAAAACGCGTGGGCGTCGCTCCACATGGGAGCCGACATCCGCATCCCCACGATTTTCAAGTTCGTGATGACCTTCGTGACTCCGCTCTACCTGGGCATCGTGCTCGTCTGGTGGGCGATCACGGAGGCCATTCCGATCCTGACGCTTTCAGGCGGCGCCTCCGCGGGTGGGCCCATCACCCCGGGAACCGAGATCTACGTGCACCTTTCGCGGCTGATCATCGTCGGCTTCATCGTGTTCTTCCTGGTGATGATCCGCATCGCGTGGAAGCGCAACCGCTACGACGACCGCGTGGGCTTCGTTGAGGTGGAAGACACGGCGTTGGGCACTCCGGAGGTGGCACGATGAGCACCGGCGCCCTGATCTTCATGGTCCTGAGCTGGATCTTCGTGCTCGGTCTGGTGAGCTGGTCGTTTGCGCGCATTCTCCGCAACCCGCGCCACTTCGATCCCGACGGAATCGGTCCGGAAGTCCCCCCGGCCCCTCCGGAGGCGCCGGGACCACACAGCCGCCGTTGAGCGCTTCGCGGGAGAGCGGGGGCTGGCCGGGAGGGCTGCTCGCCGTCCCGGAGTCGCGAGCCGCGACGCTCCGCTCCGTCGTGGAGCGTCTGCTCGGAGCCGAAAGGGTGGTGGTCACCACGCACCTCCACGCGGACGGAGACGCCGCCGGATCGGTCGTGGCGGCAGCCGAGTGGCTGGAGGAGCACGGCGTCAAGGTCACGATCGTGAATCCAACCCCTTTTCCGGAGGCGTTTCGCTTCCTGGTTCGGGAGAGGATCACCGTCGCGGAGCTGGGCACCGCACCCGCCTCCGAGGCGCTACGGAAGGCGGATCTGTTTCTGGTGCTCGACACCAGCGAGCCGAGCCGGGTGGGGGAACTCGCGCCGCTTCTTCCCCCGGAGCGGACCGTAGTGGTGGACCACCACCCCGCCGGCGACCTCGTGGTCGGCGAGCACGCCGTGCGCGACCCCAGCGCCGCCGCGGCGGGCGAGCTGGTGTGGGACATGGTGCAGCTCGCTGGAGACGTCCTGCCGGACGCGGCGGCGCTCCCACTGTACGTCGCTCTGGTCAGCGACACCGGCTCCTTCCGCTTCTCCAATACCTCCGCACGGGTGCACGCGATCGCCGCGCGGCTTCTGGAGCACGGCGTCGATCCCGAACTCGTCCACCGGCGGCTCTTCGGCACCGTCCCGCTGCGCCGGCTGGAGCTGCTTCGGGAGGCGCTCGGCACGCTTCAAACCGATCCCGAGCTTCCCCTGGCGTGGATGACGGTGTCGCACGAGATGGCGCGGCGTACGGGCGCGACCCGGAGCGGCGACTCGGAAGGGTTGACCGAGCAACTGCGCTCTCTGGAGGGAACAGAGGTGGCGATCGTGTTCCGCGAGACGGAAGACGGAGGGACCAAGATGTCGCTCCGCTCCAACGGTGCGGCCGACGTGAATCGGATCGCGCGGCAGTTCGGAGGCGGTGGACACGTCAAAGCGTCGGGGGGATCGTCCGACGCCCCCCCCGAGCAACTGGTCCCGCGGGTCCTGGAGGCCGCGCGGGCGGAGCTCCGCGCCGCGGGCTACTCCGCCTCGCCCTCCAGGTAGGTGTAGCCGGCAAGGCCCGCGATGTAGTCGGCGATGAAGGCGTTGGCGTCCTGCCGGCTGACCCCCTTCGCGCTCTGGACCTTGCGGCGGAAGGTGGCGATCAGGTCCTGGGTGTCGAACTGGACGTAGTTCAGCACCTCGGTGATGGTGTCGCCGTGTACCAGGTCCCCTACTTCGTACCCCTGGTCGGTAAGCCGGATGTGCACCGCGTTGGTGTCGCCGAACAGGTTGTGCAGGTCCCCCAGGATTTCCTGGTACGCTCCCGTCAGAAAGATTCCCAGCACGTAGCGGTCGTCGCCCCGGAGTGCGTGCAGCTCCAGGCTCGGCTTCGGCTTACGCCCCCCGACGAACAGGTCGATCTTGCCGTCGGAGTCGCAGGTCACGTCCTGCAGCGTGCCCCGCCGCGTCGGCTCCTCGTCCAGCCGGTGGATGGGCAGGATGGGGAAGAGCTGGTCGATGGCCCAGGAGTCGGGAAGCGACTGGAAGAGCGAGAAGTTGCAGAAGTAACGATCGATCAGGGTCGCGTCCAGCTCCGGGAGGATGTCCTCGTACTCCTCCGGATCCATGGCCGCCAGGGCGGCGACCCGGTTCATGATCGCCAGCCAGAGCCGCTCCCCGTGGGCACGGTCGCGCAGGTTCAGAGTGCCGCTGTTGAAGTGGACCTGCATCTGGTCCTTTGCGAACGAGGTGTCGTGGTACACCTCGCGCAGCGACCGCTCGTCCAGCTCCTTATAGGTGGCAGCGATCTCCTGAACCAGCCCGTGGGCGTCCTGCGGCACCTCTTCGGGGGTTTCCGCGATCTGCGTCTCCAGGTCGATCACGTTGATCAGGAGGAGTGCGTGGTGCGCGGTCAGCGCCCGGCCGGACTCGGAGATCACGTGTGGCATGGGGAGCTCGTTTTCCCGGCACGCCTCGGCCAGTCCGTAGATGATGTCGTTCGCGTATTCCTGGATGGAGTAGTTGACGCTCGCCGGCGCGGTGGAGCGGCTCCCGTCGTAGTCCACTCCCAGGCCGCCTCCGACGTCCACGTACTGCACGTCCACCCCGAGCTGCCGCAGCTCCACGTAGAAGCGCGCCACCTCGGTCATGGCCAGCTTGATGCTGCGGATGTCGGGGATCTGGCTCCCCAGGTGGAAGTGGATCAGCTTCAGGATGTCGAGCTGCCCCGCCGCCTGCAGCTTGTCGAGAACGCGCACGAGTTGCGACGAGTTGAGCCCGAACTTGCTCTTCTCCCCTGCGGTCTCAGACCAGCGCCCCGCGCCCGTGGAGGACAGCTTGATTCGCACCCCCGCGGTGGGGGTCACGCCCATCTCGGCGGCCACCTTGAGCAGGGTGTCCACCTCGCCAATCTTTTCCATCACGACAAGCACCTTGTGCCCCAGCTTCTGCCCCATCAGGGCAAGGCGCATGAACTCCTCGTCCTTGTACCCGTTGCAGACGATCAGGTGGTCGGTGCGCTCGTTGAGCGCGAGCACCGCCTGAAGCTCCGGCTTGGAGCCCACCTCCAGCCCCACCCCGTGAGTCTCCCCGTAGGCGACGATCTCCTCCACCACGTGCCGCTGCTGGTTGACCTTGATGGGATACACGGTGGTGTAGCCGCCGCCGTAGTCGAAATCCCGCATCGCGGTGTGGAAGCGCTCCGCGAGCGTTTCGATTCGGGTGCGGAGGATGTCGGAGAAGCGGAGGAGGAGGGGCAGGCCCACTCCCTGCGCTTCAAGATCCGTCGCGAGCTCGAACAGGTCGAGACTCCGCTCCGGCTCCTTGGTGGGGTGCACGGTGACGTGCCCCTGCGCGTTGATGCCGAAGTAGCCGATACCCCAGCCGTCAATGTTGTACAGCTCGCGGGAGTCTTGGACGCTCCAACCGGTATCGATGGGCTCGGTGTCGATGGTTCCTCCAGGCATGGGTTCACGAGATCACGCTGGCAAAAGTGCGGCGCCTGCGCGCGCGGCGAAAGCCCTGCACCGCGAGGCTTGATCGGCCACCGCACGGATGGTACCTTGGCCCGCCGCGCGTGGTCCCTCCCGCACCCGTTCTTTCCCCGATGAACTCGTACCGGCATCCCGACCTGACCCTCCCCCGGTTCGTCGACGCTCCGGAAGCCCGGTGGGCGGCGGCGCCACGCGACGGTGTCCTGCCGCACGGGTTCTTTTCCACCACCAACCTCCCCACCTACGTGAAGACGGGCGGGGAGTGGCGGCTGCCGCGAGACCCCCGGATGGACGCCGCGCTGGTGCTCGACCCGGACGGGGTCCCCCGGGTCGTCGAAGGGCGGTACGTGCGCGGCGGCTCGCAGGTAGCGCTCGGCCGTGCGGAGGACGGCTCGGAGGGGGTCTACGTGCACGCGGGCGGTTTCTGGGGAGCGGCCGAGGCGGGAACCGAGGGTGAATTCAAGTTCATGTCGTCCGAGGTGTCGCGCGAGAAGCCGACCGACTACGCGGCGATGGCTCGCGTGCTGGTAGAAGAGCGCGCCCGCGGCGGCCACGTGGTCTGGGTGGTGGGACCGGCGGTGCTCCATTCGCGGGGCCGCGACACCCTGGCCTGGTTCATCAACCAGGGGTACGTGGGCGTCCTCTTCGGCGGCAACGCGGTGGCCGTCCACGACATCGAGGCGGCGGTGCTCGGTACGACACTGGGGATGGACGGCCGGGGAAATCCGGTGGAGGGTGGGCACGCCTTCCACATGCGAGCCATCAACCGCGTCCGCGAGGCGGGGAGCATCCGCGCCGCCGTGGACGACGGGACGATCACCACGGGGATCATGCACGCCCTGGTGACGCGCGGCGTTCCCTTCGTGCTCGCCGGCTCCATCCGCGACGACGGCCCGCTCCCCGACACCATCATCGACGTGATCCGCGCGCAGGAGGTGATGAAGGAGCACACGCGCCTCGCGACGGCGACGCTGATGATCGCGACCGCGCTGCACGCGATCGCAACGGGGAACATGCTGCCTTCGTACGTCTACCGCGAAGAAACGGGGGAGATCCGGCCGCTGACCACCATCTGCGTGGATTCGTCCGAGTTCGTGGTGTCCAAGCTCAAGGACCGCGGCACCCACCAGGCGTTCGGGGTGATCACCAACGCGCAGGACTTTCTGCACGTGCTCCGCTTCTACGTCGAGGCGGAGGCGACGGCGGCCGGTTGAGCCTCGTCGACCCCGATCTGCTCGCGGCGCTCGCGGCTTTGGGGGAGCGTCTGCCGGCGGAGCAGATTGAGCAGCTCTGGGTCTTTCCGCGCCGGGAGACGGGACAGCGAGCGAGCGGTCTCGCCGTGATGATCGCCTACGCCGCAGAGGGGGAATCGGGCGCGCGCCGGCTCCTGACGCTCCGGTACGAAGTTCCGCTCGCCGACGGCGCCCCCCGGAAGGATACTCTGAAGGAGGAGGGGAGCGCTCCCGCGGCGCGCATCCCACGGATCATCGAGGGCGTGGTCCGCCGCACCGGCGAGGATGCGTTCCCCCGGCGGGTGCGCGTCGCCGGCCGGCGGGAGGTCTGGCGGAGGGTGCTCGACGGCGGCGAAGCCGTTGACGCGGATTGCGGAGAATAATTATTGTTGTTGGTCGAAAACCCCGCGCTCCCGCCCGCTCGTTTCCGCCGAGAGGAAGCCATGTCTCCCTACCTCCATCTGTTTCACCGCTATCTGCGGCAGCAGGGGCTCCCCGTCACCCAGCAGCGCGAGGTGGTGGCGGCCGTGGTGTTCAACTCCTCGGAGCACCTTTCGGTGGAGGAGATCGAGGCGGCGCTGAAAGAGCGGGGGGAGCGGATCGGCAAGGCGACCATCTACCGGACCCTGGAGATCCTGGTGCGAAGCGGGCTGGTGGAGGAGCACGACTTCGGCGAAGGGTTCAAGCGGTACGAGCACCTCTTCGGCCAGCAGCCCGGGCACGAGCACCTCATCTGCACCCACTGCGGCAAGGTCACCGAGTTCAAGAGCCCCGAGGTGGACCGGGTGCAGGAGGAAGCGTCACGGAGTCACGGCTTTCTCCCCAGCCGCCACCGGCTCGAGATCTACGGGCTCTGCGCCGACTGTCAGGCCACGGGCGTCACCATACCGTATCACGGGCTGGTGTGTCCCGTGCACGAGCTGAACTGACCCTCCTCCCTCCACTCCACGCCCGCTGCCGATGACCGACGTGCTGCCTCCCACGCTGCGGGAGCTTCCCTGGGAGCTTCCCCACAATTTTCTGGGGCTGGAGGGCGACGCGGCGCGCTGGCCGGACGCCGGGGTGGTGATCCTCCCGGTTCCGTACGAAGCGTCGGTATCGTACGGGGGCGGAACACGACGCGGACCGGGTGCGATCATCGAGGCGTCCCGCTATATCGAGCTGTACGACCAGGAGCTGGACAACGAGCCCGCCCGTGTAGGAGTCGTGACGCTCCCCGCGCTGGGCCTGAGTGCCGCAGGCCCGGAAGCCGCGGTGGGTGAGCTCCGGCAGGCGTACGACCGGGTGCTCGACGCGGCGGGGGAGCGACTGGTGGTCATGCTCGGTGGAGAGCATTCCATCACCTCGGCCCCGGTGCTCGCGCACGCGGCGCGGATGGCCGCCGGGGAGCGTCTTTCGGTGCTACAGCTCGACGCGCACGGAGACCTGCGGCTGGAGTACGAGGGCACGCGCTTCTCCCACGCCGCCGTCATGGCGCAGTGCATCGATGAGATCGACCTCGTCGCCGCGGGGATTCGGGCGATCACGGCGGAGGAGCGGGCGCTGATCCGCGAGCGGCAGAACATCACCACCGTCTTCGCCGAGGAGATGTGGGAGGACGACGGCTGGATCGACCGGGTGGTGTCCGCCCTCGGCCCCGCGGTGTACATCACCTTCGACGTGGACTACTTCGATCCCTCGCTGATGCCGGCCACCGGCACCCCGGAGCCCGGCGGTCCCGGCTGGTACGCGACCATGAAGCTGCTCCGGCGCGTCTTCGCGGAGCGCCGCGTGGTGGGCTTCGACGTGGTGGAGCTCGCACCGATGCCGGGGAACCCGGCCCCCGACTTTCTCACCGCCAAGCTGGTGTACAAGATGATCGGCTACCATCTGCACGGGCGTTTTAACCGGGGGTAGACTCCCCTTCGAGCTTCTGTTATTTTACCTGGCTCAGTGGGCGGGCTTCCCGGACGGGCGGCCCGCTCTGTTTTTGAAGACCGGCCCAGGCGCCCTTCCGGCAGCTTCCGAATATGCAGATCCGCAACATTGCCATCATCGCCCACGTCGACCACGGCAAGACGACCCTGGTCGACCACATGCTCCGCCAGGCGGGGACCTTCCGCGAGAATCAGCAGGTGGCCGAGCGGGTGATGGATTCCAACCCGCTGGAGCGGGAACGCGGGATCACGATCCTGGCCAAGAACCTGTCGGTTCGCTGGGCCGACACCAAGATCAACATCACCGACACGCCGGGCCACTCCGACTTCGGCGGCGAGGTGGAGCGCATTCTCCGGATGGTCAACGGGGTGATCCTGCTCGTCGACGCCGCCGAGGGTCCGATGCCGCAGACGCGGTTCGTCACCCGAAAGGCGCTGGAGCTCGGCCTGCAGCCGATCGTGGTGATCAACAAGATCGACCGCGGCGACGCCGATCCCCTGCGGGTCCACGACGAGGTCTTGGAGCTGTTCATGGAGCTGGAGGCGGACGCGCATCAGCTCGACTGTCCGTTCCTGTACGCGGTGGGCCGCGAAGGCTTCGCCCTGCGGGAGCTGGAAGACGAGCGGCGGGGGCTCGCGCCCCTGTTCGACACGATTCTGGAGACGATTCCCGCTCCGGATACGGACGCGGACGGCCCCTTCCAGATGCTCGTTTCCACCATCGACTACTCGCCGTACCTCGGGCGCCTCGCCATCGGCCGCGTCGAGCGGGGCACGCTGCGGGTCGGCGACTCGGTGCTGGTGATGGAACACGGCGACGACGTGGTCGCGCCCCCCCGCGCCAAGATCTCGAAGCTGTACAGCTTCGATGGGCTGGAGCGCACCGAGGTGCCGGAAGCCTGCGCGGGAGACGTGGTGGCGGTTGCCGGGATCACCGAAGTCGAGATCGGCGCCACCCTCTGCGACCCCGAACATCCGGAGCCGCTGGAAGGGATCCGGGTGGAGGAGCCGACGGTTTCCGTGGATCTGATGGTGAACACCTCCCCCTTCGCGGGCCGGGAGGGGAAGTACGTCACCTCCCGCCAGATCCGCGACCGTTTGTACAGGGAGCTGGAGCGGAACGTGGCCCTCAAGGTGGAACCAACCGACTCCGCCGACACCTTTACCGTTTCCGGACGGGGGGAGCTTCACCTGGGCATCCTGATGGAGACGATGCGCCGCGAAGGCTTCGAGTTCGCCGTGTCGCGCCCCCGGGTGATCCTGAAGAAGGCGGAGGGCGGCGGCCTTCTGGAGCCGTACGAGGAGGTCACCATCGACGTCCCCGAAGGTTTGATGGGACCGGTGATCGAGAAGCTCGGCCAGCGGCGAGGCGAGATGCTGGAGATGCGCAATCCGGGCGGCGGGCTCGTCCGGATCGTGTATCGCATGCCGGCGCGCGGCCTTTTCGGGTATCGCTCGGATTTCCTCACCGATACGCGCGGCGAGGGGATCCTGCACCACCGCTTCCTCGAATACGGACCCTACGCCGGTCCCATGAGCACGCGCTCCCGCGGGGTGCTGGTCTCGATGATCGGAGGGGAAAGCATCGCGTTTGCCCTCGGCAACCTGCAGGAGCGTTCCGTCTTCTTCATCCCGCCGGGTGTGCAGGTGTACGAGGGAATGGTGGTCGGAGAGAACTCCCGTCCCGGCGACATGGAGGTGAACGTCGCGAAGGGAAAGAAGCTGACCAACATGCGGGCCTCCGGATCGGACGACAACGTCCTGCTGGAGCCGCCGCGGCAGATGACGCTGGAGGATGCGATGGGCTACATCGCGGACGACGAACTGATCGAGGTGACGCCCAAGTCCATCCGGCTGCGCAAGCGGCTGCTGAACGCCAGCGACCGCAAGAAGGCGTCACGGGCGTCTGCGTGAAAGAGAAACTTGACAGCCCGGAGCAGCGGCTTACTTTGGCGCCGCGTGCGCCCGGGGGTGGCATTTTCTCTGCGGGGCGCGCCCGACTCCCTCTTCCTTCGGCCGTCTACAAGGAGATTCTGGAATGGCGGACAC
>JALZKG010000087.1 GCA_030859365.1 Gemmatimonadota bacterium | reverse complement strand
GCGCCGGCTCCCCGGCGAGATCCACCTTTCGCCAACTCGGCCGCCCCGCCCCGCGGCGGAACTTCGTGGATCGTCGCGCCACAGGGGCGACCCCGGGCAACGGATCGACTCCGCGTACCCCGCTCTCCGGCGACTCCCGCACAGGTACACCGACGGCTCCTGTCTCGTGGTCCTGCCTCGCGCGCCGGCGGATACGCTCCACCGCATCGGCTTCAACGACCCATGGGCACCCGGTGAGGCGGTATCGCGCGGGAGTCCCGGCCCCCAAGGAGTGCGTGAAGCGGTATGGATAACCGGTGCCTGCGACCGTGCTACGACGCCGCCTGCGCCCCACGGGGCTCAACCCGGCTGGTTAGTCACGCGGGGACGGTGGTTCGTGCGTTTCCGCGGCTGCACGGCTAGGTTGGGGGACTGAAAGCTGCAGAGCCCGCACCGGCACGGAGCCCCGGGAATGAAAGCCCGAGGGCCCGCTACTCACAGGGGTGAGTCTGCACGGCTCGACGGAGTGCGTGCAATTTCACCCACAGACAGGAGAACGTATGGCCAGACGACCCAACTACGGCTTTGAGAAGCGGCAAAAGGAGATGGAGCGGCAGAAGAAAAAGGACGCAAAGGCCGAGCGCAAGGAGCAGAGAAAGAAGGAGTCGGACGGTGGCGGTGAAGGCGAAGCCCCGGATGGAGGCGAGGGAGAGATGGATTCCGCCGCCGGACCGCTCGCGAGTGACGCGGATACGGACGACCGTGGCGCCTTCTGAGAGAAGACCGTGAACCCGAGCGCGCCACCTCACGAGTACGACGTGGACGCCGCTCTTCGCGCGCGTCTGGCTCTGCTGAGCGACGAGGGGTGGGAGATCTGGAACCGGTTCGACACCGAGGTGCGCCAGCACGGCTGGCATCCCTTCGTCGCCGCCGACTACGAGCGCGTGCTGCAGACGCTGCTGGCCCTGCGCTGCCCCGGACTCCGCTTCCTGGAATGGGGCTCTGCGACCGGGGTCATCACGATCATGGCCGACCTGCTCGGCTTCGAGGCGTACGGGATCGAGCTCGACCCCGAGTTGGTCGACATCGCTCGCGATCTGGCGGAGCGATTCGACTCGCGGGCGCGCTTCGCGGGGGGGAGCTTTCTGCCTGCCGGCTACCGTTGGCGGCCCCGTGACGGGGATGGACGCATCGGCACCATCGGTCACGGCGTCTCCGGGTACTCCGAGCTGCAGCATCCACTGGAAGATTTCGACCTGGTGTATGCCTACCCGTGGAACGGCGAGGAGCCGATGATGCACGACCTCATGCGGTGCTACGGCGGAGATGGCGCGCGCCTGCTCCTGCACGGCGGCGCGGAGGGGGTGCGGGTCTTCCGCGGCGGCCGGCGGGAGCGTTGACCGCTCCCGACTTCCGCGCATTTTCCTTTCGCCCGCCTTTCAGAGCAGGTGTCGCATGAAGATCCACACCGAGTGGCTGACCCAGCGGGCGGAGAACGCACCCATTGCCCAGCACCGCAACCTGCCGGACATGCCTGCCCTGCGGATCCGCATGGCGTGGCAGAAGCTGAAGACGCAGGCCCGGGAGGGAGACGAGCTGTGGGCGTTCGAGAACCCCTCCAACAGCTGGAAAAAGCTGGGAAGGCACGCGGGCTACGCGCTGGTTCGCAAGGGCAAGATCGTGCAGAGCACCGTGGTCACGAGCGCGTAACCGGCAGGAGCCGTACCGATCCCGCGCCGGGTCATCTGGCGCCGGGTCACCCCCGGCCCAGCGGCCCGAAGAGGTGGTTGCCACCCGCACCGGGGTTTTCACTGAGCAGAAACTCCTCAACGGCGTGCGCCATCTCGTCGCGGGTGATCCGCCCGTCCTGGTTCACGTCTGCGTGGGCGAAGAATGCGTCGGCGCCCGAGGTGTCGATGCCGCAGACCTCCAGGTACACCCGGTACTCGTCCCCGGTGACCCTGCCGTCCCCATCCGTGTCCATCGCGTCGAAGAGCAGTTGCACGTCGCCGCGAGCGTAGGCGCGCACGGCCGCCCGGTCATCGAGAAAGATGTCGCCATAGCGTAGGAACTCCTCGCGCGTGACGTTCCCATTGTCGTTCACGTCCGCGCTTTCACACAGGTTGTGCCACTCTTCCAGGGTGAACTGAAGGTTTCGGAGGTATTCCGGCGAACCTTCCTCCCACCCGCAGCGGCGGGCGAACGCCTCCACCCGGCGGGTGAAGTCCGCCCGGTCCACGAGGCCGTCTCCGTTCAGGTCGAGGGTCGAGAACATCCGGTCGAGCTTGCGCTTCTGAGAGGGGGTGAGCGGCACGGCGTTCTCCCTGGCAGCGGGTGAAAGGGTGTTTGGCAGGCGGAGACGAACAACCGATGAACATCGCCGTAATGGACGCGGGCGGCAATCGGGTGGCCCACTTCCGCCTAGACGGGGATGGGATCGTCCGCGACTCAGGTCCCGTGGTGGTCGTGCCCCGTCCAGGCGACGGCGGTCAACGCCAGCATCAGCAGGACGGCGGCGCCGACGCCGAGGGCGATCCCCTGCAGCAGCCCCCAGAAAACGAATCGCTTGCCGGGGCGCGGAAAGAGCAGGCTGCCGCCCGTGGCGAGGACGAGGGCTGCAAGCGCCGCGGCGGACACCCCCGCGAAAAGCATCCCGGTGCCGAGACCCACGACGACATGGGTGCCGATCACGAGCAGGGAAACGGGCAGGCCGATCAGTCGGGCGCGTTCCCGCAGCCTTGCTCCGGAAAGCCGCGGGCTCCGGCGAGGCGCGGATTGGGGGGGGAGGAGACCCGAGTCCGGGGCGGGCGGGAGGGCCTGCACGCCGCTCGGCTCCTCCTCCGCCTCCTCCTTGGCATTCAACTCCCGCAGTGCCTGCCGCAGGCCGGCGCGTGCCTCCGCGTCGTCGGGAAACAGACACGCGGCCCATTCGTACACCCGGCGCGCTCCGTCCCAGCGGCGCAGCTCCGAAAGGGTCGCCCCGAGCGCGAGCAGGCTCGGACGGTGCCGGGGGTCCATGTGCAGCGCCTCCGCGAACACGCGTACAGCCTGGTTCAGCTGCCCCAGCTGCCGGAGCACCGTGCCTGCCTTGCAGTGTGCGTCCACCCGCGCAGAGTCGGGCGTGGGCGAGGCGTGTGGCACGGCGGGGTGGGGATCGACCATGATCCTCGCGGAAAAGGGGCCGGAGCGGAAGCGCGCGCCTCCCCCGGCACATTACCCACGGGGGGGAGCCCCAGCAACCCGGGGTCCATGGTCGGAGCGGCCCGTTCGCGGCCGACAGGCGCCGGGACGGTCCCTTGCTGCCCCGCGGAGCGAGGTCGATATTCCCCGTAAATCCGGCAGCGACGACGTGCGGGTAGTTCCCGGTTGCCTCCGTTCCCCCTCAGCCCTGCCTTTGATGACGCCGATCTCCCAACGATCCGTGATGCTCGGGGCGATTGCAGGGGCCGACGTAGCAGCTGGAGCAGGCGCTTCCCTGCTCGCGTGCGCCGGGCTGCCGAGCGTGATCATCCGCGCGGAGCACCGTGTGAGATGAGCGAAAGGGTCGAGCTGTCCACCTCTCCCATCCGAATCGGCGCGCTGCACCAGGATCTGGAGCGCAGCCTCGCCTCGCTCCGCGCGGATCCGTCGCGCGTCCATGCGTCGCGCGCGGTGGTGGAGCGGGCGCTCGGTGACGGCGGCGTGTACTACGGGATCAACACCGGGTTCGGCGTTCTCGCGGATCAGCGCATCCCTGCGGACCAGTTGGAGCGGCTGCAGCGTAACCTGGTGCTGAGCCACGCCGTCGGCGTCGGGGCACCCGTCCCGCGGGAGATCACCCGGCTGATGCTCGGCTTCAAGCTCCACGCGCTGGGGCTCGGGTTCTCCGGCGTCTCCGCGGAAACCTTCGATCGGCTCCTGCGCTTCTGGGAGCTGGACCTCGTCCCCGTCGTTCCCAGCCGGGGGAGTGTGGGCGCTTCGGGGGACCTGGCGCCGCTCGCCCACCTGGCGCTCCCGCTCCTGGGCGAAGGGAGTTTCTGGAGCGAAGACGGCGGCGTGCTCCCCGCGCGCTCGGCGCTCCAGGCGCACGGCATGGAGCCGATCGCGCTGCGGGCAAAGGACGGGCTGGCGCTGATCAACGGCACCCAGATGATGAGCGCGTACGGGGCGTGCGTGCTCGGTCGGGCGCTGCGGCTGGAGCGCACCGCGGACCTGCTCGCCGCCATGAGCCTGGAAGCGCTGCAGGGGAGCGCCCGCCCCTTCGACCCTCGCATCCACCAGCTGCGACCGCACCCGGGCCAGGCGGCGGCGGCGGCGAACGTCCGAGCGCTCCTCGTCGGGAGCGAGATCCTGGAAAGCCACCGCAACTGCGGCAAGGTGCAGGACCCGTACTGCCTGCGCTGCGTTCCGCAGGTGCACGGCGCCGCCCGCGACTCCCTCACGCACGCCCGCCGGGTGACCGAGACGGAAATCAACTCGGTGACCGACAACCCGCTGGTCTTCCCCGACGGCGACATCGTCAGCGGCGGCAACTTCCACGGTGAGCCGCTCGCCTTCGTGCTCGACCTGGCGGCGATGGCGCTCGCCGAGCTGGCGAGCATCTCCGAACGCCGTACCTACCTGCTGCTGGAGGGGCACGACGGCCTTCCCCGCCTGCTGATGCGGGAAACCGGGATCAACTCCGGTTTCATGATCCCGCAGTACACCTCGGCGGCGCTGGTTTCCGAGAACAAGGTGCTCTGCCATCCTGCGTCGGTGGACTCCATCCCCACCAGCGTGGGGCAGGAGGACCACGTCAGCATGGGGAGCGTGAGCGCGCTCAAGCTGCTCCAGGTGTTGGAAAACACCGAGCACGTGCTCGCCATCGAGCTGCTGACCGCCGCGCAGGCGCTGGACTTCCGTCTCCCGCTGCGGCCCGGGCGGGGGGTGGAGATCGCCCACGCCTCCCTGCGCGAGCGAATCCCCCACCGCGAGGCCGACGAGGCGTTCGGCGATGTCCTGGGGCACTGCACCGCGCTGGTGCGCGGCGGGGAGCTGGTCGATGCGGTGGCGGGGGAGCTGGGGGCGCTGGTCTGATGCCCGTCCTGCACAACGTCCGGCAGCTCGCCACCTGCCGCGCCAGGGGGAGGCAGCAGGAGATCCACGCCGTCCCGGACGCCGCGCTCGCCTGGGAGGGCCCCACCCTTCGCTGGGCCGGGCCCGCGGCGGAGCTGCCGGCGGACTTCGCCGGGTGGGAGCGCCGGGACGCCGGCGGACGGCTGGTGATCCCCGGGCTGGTGGACTGCCATACCCACCTCGCCTTCGGCGGGTGGCGGGCCGACGAGTGGGAGCGGCGGATCGCGGGGGCCACCTACCTGGAGATCGCGCGGGAGGGCGGCGGGATCGCGCGCACGGTGCGCGACACCCGCGCGGCCGCGGAGGAGGAGCTGCTGGAGCGGGCGCGCGGCTTTCTCGCGGAGATGCGCGCGCTCGGGGTGACCACCGTGGAGTGCAAGAGCGGGTACGGCCTCGGGGTTCAGGAGGAGATCAGGCTGCTCCGCGTCTACCGACGATGCGCGGAGGAGGGCCCCACGAGG
>JALZKG010000073.1 GCA_030859365.1 Gemmatimonadota bacterium | reverse complement strand
CCCCGGGTATCCGCGGGGGTGCGGGGGAACGGACTCCGCTTCGAGGAGTGGCGGACGGAAACGCTCGTGCTGCAGGGGAGCGCGTCGCAGGAGGACGGCCGGTGGCGCGGAGCGGCCACGCTGGCGGCGGACCGGGTAGGAACCCCGACGGTCGGGGATCTGGAGGCGGTGCGGCTGAACGGAAGCCTCGCCGGAAACGTCGCCTCTTTCGGGGTGAGGGCGCGGCGCGACGCGGGCACCGATCTCGCCGTGTCGGGTGCGCTGGCGCTGGAAGGAGAGGGGATCCGCCAGCTTGCGGTGGACTCGCTGGCCCTCCGGCTGCCGGGGAGCACGTGGCGGCTGACCGACCGCTCGACCATCCGCTGGACCGATACGCAGGGGCTGAGGGTCAGCGCCCTGCTCCTGCGCCGCGAGGGTGACGCGGGCGGAACCATCGACATCGACGGGGTGCTGCCGCTGCGGGGCATGGCCGACCTGCGCGTCCGCGCCGAGGGAGTCGAGCTGGCGGAGCTGCGGCAGTTGAGCGGAGCGCTTCCGGAGGCGAGCGGCACCGCCTTTGTCGACGCGGTGCTGCGCGGCTCGGTGGAGCGCCCGGAGCTGCAGGCGATCGTCCGGGTGGATAGCCTGCAGCTCGGGGGCGTCGCCACCGATCGGGTCTCGGCCGGGCTACGCTACGCCGAGCGGCGGCTTGAGGTGGACGCTTCGGTGCTCCTGCGGGGGCGGGACATCCTGTCGGCCGAGGCGCTCTTCCCGTTGCTGCTCCGGCTGGACGGCGGGCTCCCCAGCTTCGAAGTGCTGCGTGGGGAGCCGGTCCGGGCACAGCTGCTTGCCGATGGATTTCCGCTGCAGCTCGCGGCCGCCGCGGTGCCGGGGCTGCGGGATGGGCAGGGCTTCGCGAGCGCCGAGGTGCAGGTCGGCGGCACCCCCGCCGCGCTGGAGGTGAGCGGACAGGCCGCGGTGGCGGGAGGGAGCCTGTTCGTGGAAGCGCTCGGGGTGCCGCTCACCGACATCCAGGCGCGGGTCTCCCTCGCCGAGCAGCGCATCCGCGTCGACACCTTCGTGGTGCGCAGCGGCGGGCTGGCGCAACTGTCCGGGGTGATCGGCGTCGCCGACGCCGAACGGCCGGACGTGCAGCTCAACGCGACCTTCCAGGACTTCCGCGCCGTCAACCGGCCGGACCTCGCGGATCTGACCGCGTCGGGCCGCCTTGCCCTGGTCGGCCGGCTGCCGGACGCGGCGGTGACCGGGAACGTCACCGTGAACCGCGGGCGGATCACCATCCCCCGACTCACCGACGAGCGGGAGCTGGAGATCGTGGACGCCGGGGTCGGACAGCTCGGCGCCGACACCATCCCCGCGGGTGCCGACGTCGCCGTTTCGCCCTTCGGCCCCTTCCGCATCGAAGGGCTGGACCTGGTGCTCGGCGACGACGTATGGGCGCAGAACCCGGATGTGAGGGTGCAGATCGACGGCTCGCTGCAGGTGTACAGCGCCGGCGGGGAGATCCCCCGTGTATTCGGGCGGCTGCGTACGGTGCGCGGCACCTACGACTTCCGCATCCAGCAGATCGTCCGGGAATTCGAGGTCGAGCAGGGGACCATCGACTTCTTCGGCACCCCGGAGCTGAATCCCGGGCTGGACATCGTCGCGGTCAACGAGGTCCGCACCGGCGGCCTGTCCGACGAGACGATCCGGATCCTCGTCCGGGTCGGGGGCACGCTGGAGGCGCCGGACATCGACCTCAGCTCCGACACCCGCCCTCCGCTTCCGGAGTCGGAGCTTCTCAGCCTTCTGGTCTTCGGACAGCCGAGCGTGGGTCTGGGCGGCCTGCCCGGGCGGCTCGCGCAACAGCTTCTTTTCCAGGAGATCATCGGCGGCCAGCTCACGGCGGGGCTGGAGCGGCTGGTGACGAGTCTCAACCTGGGACCGCTCGCGCCGGACTACATCCGGTTCCGCGCCCGCCCTACCACCAGCTTCAACAACCTGGACCGCGGCGTGGTGGGCTCGACGCTGGGAACCACCACCCTGGAAGCCGGCAAGCAGCTGGTGAACAACGTCTTCCTCACGGTGGAGGCGGGGATCGGCGCCCTGTTCGCCGAGGAATCCCGGCAGCCGACTTTCGGCGCGGGCCTGGAGTGGCAGATCGACGACCAGTGGAGCGTGCGCGCCGCCCTGGAGCCCGTGCGCCGCAGCCTGCTCTCCCGCATCCTCCAGCCGGACATCCGCTACCAGCAGTCGCTGGACGTCCGTCGGCGGTGGGAGTTCGGGCGTGCTCGGGAAGACGCCGGCGTGATTCGTCGAGGCGCGCCGCAGGCGCGGCTGTCCGGAGCGGCGGCCCCTCCGCTCCCGGCCGAAGAGCCCGAGGAAGAAGGGCCGCGCTGAGCCTTCAGGGGCGCGGGTGCTCGGAAGCGTTCTGGCGGGAAAGCACCACCGAGGCGCTGTCGCCGGACACACGCACGGGGACGTTCCAGCGCAGTTCGCTGTACGGGAGCCGGTAGCGCGCGTGCACCCACCACTCTCCGGGGGGAGCGCGGAACGCCACGCGTCCGGCGGCGTCGGTGGTGTCGGCCAGCTCCTCCCGCCCGCTTGCTTCGCGGTGCCGCTCGGCGATCCCTTCGAGCGGTTGAAACGTCCGATCCGACCAGGCGCGCTGCGCCTGACGCACCGAATCGGCTTCGGCGCGCAAACGGCGTGCGATCTCGGCCGGGGAAAGTGCGAGCGTGTCTCCGGACAGGTTGACCGAAGCCCGGCCGGCGTCTATGCTTTGCAGCGCCTCGATCAGGCCGGGGCGGGGGAGCGGCTCCGGCGCCTCCGCCCCGGCGGCGAGCGAATCCAGAATCGCCTCGCGGTCGTAGGGGACGAGGCGGACGGGGAGCTCGGCTACCGGGCCGGCCTCGAGCCGCGCCTCCACGGCCACCCGCGGCTCCGCGTCACAGCCGAGGGCGGCTGCAGCAACCACCACGGGAACGAGGCGAAGCGCTCGGGGCATCATCGGCAGCAAAGGTTTCCGGAGTGAAAGTATCCGCGGCACACATTCGATGGCGCTACGCAAGAGCGGTGCTCGCCCTGGCGCTTCTGCTGCTCGGCGCGGGCGCGGCCGCGGCGCAGATCCGCCTGCCGGGGCCCGTGGGGTACGTCAACGATTTCGCCGGGGTGATCCGCCCCGAGCGGGCGGCCGAGATCGAGCGGGTGATCGACGAGGTGCGGGCCAAGTCCGGCGGGGAGATCGTGGTCGTGACGCTCCCGTCGCTGGAGGGGAGGACCCGCGACGAAGTTGCGCTTCAGATCGGGCGCGAGTGGCGGGTCGGCGCGGCGGGCGAGGTGGGAGAGCGGGGCCGGAACAGCGGGGCGGTGGTGCTGGTGGTCCCCACCGAGCGCCAGCTCAAGATCGAACTGGGCTACGGGGCGAACACCTTCATCACCGCCGCCGAGGCCGGGCGGGTCCGGGACCTGATGACGCCTGCCTTCCAGGAGGGCGACTTCGGAACGGGGATACTGCTCGGCGTGGGCGCCCTGGCACAGGAGTACGCCCGAGAGTTCGGCTTCCAGCTCACGGGGAACGTTCCCGCGCTTCCGGAGCAACGGACGCAGCGCGGCCGCGGAGGCGGAGGTGGCACCCTTCTTCTGGTGATCGCCATCCTGATCTTCTTCGCGCTCGCGAATCGCGGCGGGCGGGGCGGAGGGGGTGGGCGCGGCGGCAG
>JALZKG010000020.1 GCA_030859365.1 Gemmatimonadota bacterium | reverse complement strand
CCGCCGGGGCACCCGATCGATCACCGCTGCGACGTGTCGGGCACCGGGGGAGGGACCTGGCCCGGGACCGGCTGCGGTGCAGGCATCTGGCCCGTCCCCGCGGGCGGGGTGGGAGCCGGCTGGCTGGCGCGGAGCTCGGTCAGCTTCTGCACCACCGCCGGGTACGACGTTTCGTACGTTTCCGCACCGTAGGAGCTGCGCAGGGCGGCGCCGAGCCGGTTCAGCGGCGGCACCTGCCGCTGCCCCGTCACCACCCCCTCGATCAGCTCCCGGACCCGGGCCTGCCGGGCGGCGGCGCCCGCCGCGCCGCGCGGAGTGCGGCGGTTCAGGCCAGTCATCTGCAGCACTTCCTGGAAGGCGCGGCGAGCCTGCACCCGGATGCTGTCCGTTTCCGCGGGGGTGATCCGGATTCCGCGGCGCCGGGCCTCGTCCAGCAGCACCTCTTTTTCGGTGAGCTGCCGGATCAGCCCCTCGATGTCCTCATCCGTCGCCTGGTCGAACCCGGCGAGCGCCTGTGCGGGGATGGTCTGCAGGTATTCGGCGAACTCGCCCGTGGTCAGCGCCCCTTCACGGTACGCGGCGAGCCGGCGCTCGGCTGCCCGGCCGCGGAGCCGGGCACCGGGCTGCTGCACCATCTCCCGCGCCAGCCGTGCGGCGCCCGGCTGCACCTCGACCCCCGCCGCAGTGGATAGGGAGTCCAGAAAGGTGGCCTCGGCATCCTGCACGGAGCGCTGGGTCAGGTACTGGCGGAACTGCTCGCGCTGGGGGCCGAGCTCCTGTTGCCGCCGGTCCTCGACGCGGATGACGTGCAAGCCAAAGGGCGACTCCACGACCGGCGAGATCTGCCCCGGCTGTAGCTGGAAGGCTGCCTCCTCGAAGGGTGCAACCATCCGGCCGCGGCCGAAGAATTCGCCCAGGTCCCCCCCGCGGGCGGCGCTCCCCGGGTCCTGCGAGAAGCGGGTGGCGAGCGCCGCGAAGTCTTCGCCGCCGCCGGCCCGCTGGCGCAGCGACTCGGCGAGCTGGCGGATGCTGTCGCGCTGCGCGGGGGTCGCCTCCGCCGGGATGCGCAGCAGGATGTGCCGGGCCCGGATCTCCGTTCCCGGACCCTCCGTAGTCCAACGCTGCTGGATCTGGGCGTCGGTGAATACGGTGTCTGGGCGGACAACCTGGTCGCGGAGACGGAAGATCAGCGCCTGCTCCCGTTCCGGCAGGATGAAGCGGTCCATGTCCAGCGCCGAAAGCGTGGTGTCCTCGGCCGCGGCGGTGGCGAGCAGGGTGTAGTCGGTCCAGATCTCGGCCAGCGCCCCGACCACCTGCGGGTCGGCGGGAACCTGGGGGTTGGCGGCGAGCATCCGCGCCGCCTCGTCCACCTTCAGCTCCTGACCGGCCGCGCGGGCCACGACGTCAGTGTGCGATGTCATCGCCTTTCCAAAGCTCTCACACCCGGTGAGAGCGAACGGCACTGCGGCAGCGAGCAGCGCCCAACGGGACAGCTTCATGCGTGTCTCCAGCAACGGGTGAATGGAACGGCGCAGGGCGCCTGCGGCGCAAGCACGGGAAGCTCGGCCGGATCGTGGGGGCGCTCACGCCCCGGGTCCCTCTATGCGGCCATCGCCGGGTCCTGCGCCAGCGACTGCAGCGCCCCCACCAGCGTGGGGAGGATCGGTTCGGTTCCCTCCCGCTGCAGCGTGAGCGACAGCGGGATCGGCCGGCGGACCTCCACGGCCAGCTGCCGCTCCGCGAGGGCGCGCTGGAGCGGAGCCATGCGCGGCACCACCCCCTTGCGGAAGATCAGACGCGCGTCCCACGGCCGGACCAGCACCCGCTCGATGCCGAGATCCGCGCCGAGCAGCCGGAGCGAGGCGGTGCCGAGCAGCGTCTCCACCTCCAACGGGAGCGGGCCGAAGCGGTCGCGAAACTCCAGCCTCAGTGCCTCGATCTCGCCCGGCGTTTCGGCCCGCGAAAGGCGGCGGTAGAAGTGAAGCTTCTGCGCTTCCTCGGGGATGTAGTCGTCCGGGATCAGCGCGGCTCCGTCGACTGACACGTCGGCGGCGCGGGAGGCCAGGCTCGGAGCCTCGCCGCGCAGGGTGCGGACCGTCTCCTCCATCAACCGCATGTAGGTGTCGAACCCGACCGCGTTGACCTGCCCGGACTGCGCCGAACCCAGAATGTTACCCGCACCACGCAGCTCAAGATCCTTGAGCGCGATCCGATAACCGCTGCCGAGCTCGGTGTGGTGCTCCAGGACGCGCAGACGCCTTTCCGCGTCCTCGGCGACGTTGTCGGGAACGAGGAGGTAGCAGTACGCCCGGTGGTGCGACCTTCCGACGCGGCCCCGGATCTGGTACAGCTGCGCCAGGCCGAAGTGGTCGGCGCGGTCCACGATCAGGGTGTTGGCGTTGGGGACGTCGAGACCCGACTCGATGATGGCGGTGGCCAGCAGGATGTCCAGCTCGCCGTTCAGAAAGCGGGTCATCACCGCTTCCAGCTCCTTCGCCCGCATCTGCCCGTGCGCCACCCCCATCCGCGCCTCCGGGACCAAGGCGGCGATGCGCCGGCGGAGCAGGTCGATGGTCTCGACGCGGTTGTGGACGAAGAACACCTGCCCGCCCCGGTCGAGCTCGCGGCGGATGGCGTCGTCGATCACCGCGTCGGCCCAGGGGAGGACGTGGGTGATGATCGGCTGGCGGTCGCGCGGCGGCGTCTGGATCAGCGTCATGTCGCGGAGCCCCAGGAGCGAGAACTGCAGCGTCCGCGGGATCGGCGTGGCGGTCAGCGTCAGCACGTCCGTCGTGCGGCGGAGCTGCTTGAGCCGCTCCTTGTGCCGGACGCCGAAGCGCTGCTCCTCGTCCACCACGATCAGCCCGAGATCGCGGAAGACGACATCGGTGGAAAGCAGCCGGTGCGTCCCGATCATGACGTCGACCTCCCCCGCCGCCAACCGCTTCAGCGCCTCGCTCTGCTCGCGGGTGGTGCGGAAGCGGGAAAGCGCCTCGATCCGCACCGGGAAGTTGGCGAGGCGTTCGCTGAAGCTGTGCAGGTGCTGCTCGGCCAGGATGGTGGTGGGGACCAGCACCGCTACCTGCTTGCCGCTCTGCACCGCCTTGAACGCCGCGCGGATGGCGATCTCCGTCTTGCCGTACCCCACGTCGCCGCAGATCAGCCGGTCCATGGGGCGCGACGACTGCATGTCGCGCTTGACGTCCTCGGTGGCCTGGCGTTGGTCCGGGGTGTCCTCGAACAGGAACGCCGACTCCATCTCCCGCTGCCACCGGGTGTCGGGCTCATGGGCGAACCCCACCTCCGCTTCCCGGGCGGCGTACAGCTCCAGCAGCTCGACGGTCATCTCCTCGATCGCCCTGCGCGTCCGGCTCTTGGTGCGGCCCCACTCCCGTCCGCCGATCTTGTGCACCCTAGGGGGAGCGGCGCCGTCCTCCGCGTCGGAGGTCCAGCGCTCGATCAGGTCGACGCGGTACACGGGCACGCGGAGGATCTCTCCACCCGCGTACTCGATGACCAGCGTCTCGAACTCCTCCTCGCCAACGCGGAGGCGCTCCAGTCGCTGAAAGCGGCCGATGCCGTGGTCCAGGTGGACCAGGTAATCGCCCGGCTTGAGCGCGGAAACGCTTTCCAGCGTCGCACCGCCGCGAAAGCGCCGCCCCCGTCGCACCCGGTGCGTGCGTCGGAAGATCTCGTGGTCGGTGAGCACCCGCAGCGGCGGGCGAGCGTCGCGCAGGACGAAGCCGCCGCCGAGCGAGCCGATCGCGAGGGTGACGGCCGCTCGCACGCGCAGCTCGTCCAGCAGCTCCTGCAGACGCTCCAGCTGCCCTTCGTTGTCGCACAGGATCAGGGTGCGCTCCCCGCCGGCCTCCCCCTCACGCAGAACGTCGCCCAGCCGCCCCATGTCGCGGTCGACCGGCTCCGGCGGGAGAGCGTTCAGGCGCACCGCTTCCGTCCCTCCTTCATCGGGACCGAAGCAGAGCTGCGGAAAGGCGGAAATTCGCTCCGCCGCCTCTTCGGGAGGGATGAAGAGCACCGCAGGCGGCTCCGGGGATCCGCCGCGCTCCCGCTCCACCGCGTACAGGCGCTCCACCTCGATCCACGCGCGGTGCATCTCCGGCACGGGCGCTGCGCCGGGAAGCTGGACCAGCGTCGCCTCCGGTGGGAGGTAGTCCAGAAGGGAGCATCGTTCACCGCTCCCTTTGCGGAGCGCTCCGGAGGCGGCGCGGAGCTCGACCGGGAGGATCTGCACGCTCTGTACACCCGAGACGGAGCGCTGGGTCAGCACGTCGAAGCGGCGGATCGACTCCACGGTGTCGCCCCAGAACTCCAGCCGGAAGGGATCGGCCGCGCCGTAGGCGAACACATCCAGGATCCCGCCGCGGAGCGCGAACTGCCCCACCTCATCGACGGTGGCGACGCGCTCGAAACCCATGGATTCCAGCCGTTCCGCCAGCGCGGAGGGGCGCAGCTCTTCCCCGGTGCGCAGCTCCAGGCGCAGCTCCTCCACCCCTTCCACGGCCTCCGCGCGTTCCTGCAGCGCCCGCGGCGTGGTGACCAGCACCCCCGCCCGGCCCCCGAGCAGCGCTTCCAGCGCCTCTACCCGCGCCGCGCCGATCTCCACCGGCGGTTCGGAAGGCTCGTAGGGAAGCGCCTCGGTTTGCGGAAAGACCAGCGCCGCACCATCGCCGAGCAGGGTGTCGACGTCGGCCGCCGCCGCCTCCGCCCCATCCGGGGTCGCGGCAACGATCACCCAGATCCGCCCCGGCCGCTCCCGCCGCAGCGCCGCGACCAGCACTGCCGGGAGCGACCCGGGCGCGTTCTCCACCCGCAGCACCTCGCCGGCGCGCGGGAGGCGTCGCAGCAGCGCGGCGAAGGAGGGGGTGGAAGCGAGCGCTTCGGTGAGCAGCGGGTGCGGCACGGCGTGCGAAATAGGGGGACGGCGGAACGGAGCGGCTTCGGACGGGTGCGGCCGCTCCATCCGCAAACCGCGCCAAGGTAAGCCGGCCCGCCGGTGAGCGTCAACCTCCCGGCCGATCCCGTCCTCCCGGGGAGACGGAGCCGGTCCGCTCGGGAGGACAGTCGAGACGCGTCCGTGGAGGGCTCGCGGCGCGGCAGCACGCTTGGGCGCTCCGCCGCGCGGTGGAACGCCCCTTGCTCGTCAAGGTCTACGCTTTGCTCACCTCAGGGAGGTTTTATGCTCGCCGCTCTCGCTCTGCTCGGGGTGTTGGGATCCGCCGCTCCGACGGCTGCCGCCCCACCTCCATCCACTTCCGCCGTTCAGCCCCCGGTACGCGTCCGGCTGTGGGCGGAGGAGGGGCGCGACCTGTTCCGGGGGGGCGAGCGCTCCCGCCTCTGGGTACGCACCACGGACGACGCCTACGTCGCCGTGATCCACCTGGCGCCCGACGGCCGTCTGGAGTTTCTGTATCCTTCGAGTCCCTGGGAGAGCGGCTACCTGCGGCGGGGGAGGGATCTTTCGATCGGCCGGGCCGGCGGAGGGGTGTGGACCGTGGGCAGGGGAACGGGGATCGGCTACGTGTACGCCATCGCCTCGACGCAACCGCTCGACTTCCGCTTCTTCCGGCAGACGCGGCTGGGAGGATGGAGCTTCGGGCGCGGCGGCGAGGTGGTGCGCGGAGACCCCTTCTACGTCTTCGACCGGGTCGCCGAGCAGCTCGTCCCGCAGCTGGAGGGGGGACGATGGAATGGGTTCGACGATGCAATCTACAGCTACCATGTGGGGCGCCGGCACAGCTATCCCCTGTATTCGTGCTACGATCCGTACGCGGGGGTGGTGGTCCGCTCCAGCTGGGGGGCTCCCCTGTACTCGTGCCTGCAGATGCGGGAATTGCTCGTGGGCTACCCGGACTACTACTATGCTCCGCGTCGAAACCGCCGGGTCTACCTGAGCGACCGCCGTTCGGCGGAGCCCCGCTACCGCTTCAAGGAGCCGGCGGATGCGCGCGCGTCTCGCCCGGTGGCTCCGTCCGCACGCTCGCAGCCGGCGCCGAGGCTGATCCCGACGGAGG
>JALZKG010000019.1 GCA_030859365.1 Gemmatimonadota bacterium | reverse complement strand
GCTCCCGAAGAGATGGGTCATCGAGCGCACCAACGCCTGGATCGAGCGTCCTCGGCGCATGAACAAGGACCATGATCGCAATCTCGAGGTATCGACGGCCTGGATCTGGCTCACCGAGGGTCGCATGTTGCTCCGCAGGCTTACCACGGCGCCATACAGACCGAGCCATAGTTTGTAAACACTTTCTAAAACAGGGTAGCGTATCCTCCTGCTCCCTGTCAAGCGCCGGGGCTCTGGCAGGGTTGTTGCCACCGCTGCTGCTCTGCCGCAAAGGAGGGATTCGGTCACTGGTGTGGCCCGCGGTCTTCAAAACCGTGGCGCGAGGCTGAGCCTTGCGGGTAGGTTCGATTCCTGCATCCTTCCGTCGACGTCGAATCTTCCCGATGAACACGACAATCTCCCCCCTTCGTGCCCCTTGAGGGGCGAACTCAAGAGCAGTGTGGAGCACCCCCTCGCGGTCCTTCCGGCGGTTCACGAGGTCATGCGCGACCCCACGTTCCAGGCGGCGTCTGCGGCTCTTGCGGACGCCTACCGGACCCGTCTGGTCCGGCGTGTCATCCAGCAGCACCGGGAGGGTCTTCTCGTCGGCGGCACCGCAGATCCCGCCCCGGAGCGGATCGCCGCCCGGGTCGTCCAGGCGTGCACCCGGGAAGCGGAGCTCCTCCAGCAGCCCTTTCCACGCCGGGTGATAAACGGCACCGGCGTGCTGATCCACACCAACCTCGGGCGAGCCCCGCTCGGGGAGCTGATCCGGGATCTGGACACCCGGGTGCTCGCGGGCTACACCGATCTGGAGTGGGACGCCGAAACGCAGGGACGCGGCAACCGCGACCTCGCCCTGCAGCGGCAGCTTCAGCTCCTCACGGAGGCCGGAGCCGCGCTGGTGGTGAACAACTGCGCGGGCGCGCTCTTTCTCGCGCTAAACACCCTCGCGGCCGGCAGGGAGGTGCTGGTCTGCCGCTCGGAGCTGGTCGAGATCGGCGGGAGCTTCCGGGTGCCGGAGATTATGGAGGCCAGCGGGTGCTCCCTGCACGAGGTCGGCACCACCAACCGGACGCGCATCGGCGACTACGAGCAGAATGCCACCCCCGGCACCGCGGTGCTGCTCAAGGTGCACCAGTCCAACTTCGTGCAGCGCGGGTTCGTGGAGCAGGTGGGTGTCGAGGAGCTGGTCGCGCTCGGGCAGAGGCTGGGGATCCCCGTGGTGGAGGACAACGGCTCGGGGTTGATGACGGAGGATAGCAGTGCGCCGCTCGCGGAGGAGCCGCGGGTGGCGGCGAGCCTGCGGGCAGGGGTGGATGTCGTCTGCTGCAGCGCGGACAAGCTGTTCGGCGGCGTCCAGGCGGGGATCCTCCTCGGGGGGGCGGAGTGGATCGCGGCGATGCGCCGGAACCCGCTCTACCGTGTGCTCCGGCTGGACAAGGTCCGGATGGCGCTGCTGGGCGAAACGCTGAGGTACTACCTCTCTGGCCGAGCCGCCGAGCTGCCCCTCTGGCGGCTCTTCCATGCAAGAATGGATGAACTGGAGGCGCGGATCGCCGAGCTTCGCCTGCCGAGCCCGTCGACGCGCTGGAAGCGCTGCGAGGTGGTGCCTCTGCGCGCCAAGCTCGGCGGCGGCTCGAACCCGGAGGCCGACTTCCCGAGTCTCGGCCTCGATCTCGCGCACCGCGACCTGTCCGCGGATGCGCTGAAGCACCGCTTCGCCACGCGCGCGGTTCCGATCGTCGGCTATGTACGGCAGGACCGCTTCTACCTGGACCTCCGCACCTTCTTCCCCGAAGACCTCCCGGAGCTGCAGGGGGCGCTGGACGAGCTGAGCGGACCCTCCGGCTCAGCGGGTTGAGGCGATGCGACTGATCGGCACCGCGGGGCACATCGACCACGGCAAGTCCACGCTCGTCGAGGCGCTGAGCGGGATCCACCCGTCGCACCTCCCGGAGGAGCACGCCCGGGGAATGACCATCGACCTCGGGTATGCGTATCTGGATCACCCGGATGGCTACCGGCTCGGGATCGTGGACGTCCCCGGACACGAGAAGCTGGTCCGGAACATGGTGGCCGGTGCGGCCGGGTTTTCCCTGGCGCTCTGGGTGGTGGACGCGCGCGAGAGCGTGATGCCGCAATCGCGGGAGCACCTCCAGATCCTGGACCTGCTGGGCGTGCGCTCGCTGATCCCGGTCGTCACCAAGGCGGAGCTGGCGAGCGAGGACCAGATCGCCGCGACCCGGCGCGACGTCGAAGCGCTGCTCCGGGGCGTCGGGATCCCCGTTCGGTCGCTGCACCTGGTGGACTCGCTGAGCGGGCGCGGGATCGCGGGGTTGAAGCAGGCGATCTTCGCGTGCTGCGGCGGCGACGGCGACGCGGAGGACCGGGCGCTTCCCTACCTCCCCATCGACCGCGTGTTCAGCGCCAGGGGGATCGGCACGGTGGTCACCGGCACGCTGACCCGCGGCCGGCTGGCGGAGGGAGACCACGTGGCCTTCGCCTCCCGGCCGGGGAGGTGGCGGGTGCGCTCGCTGCACAACCATTCCACGCGGGTTCCGGAGATCGGATCCGGGCACAGGGTGGGCGTAAACCTCGCCGGGCTCGGTGCCGACGCGGTGCGGCGCGGCGATGTGCTCGTCGTCCCCGACCACCCGTACACGGGCCGGTTCCTGAACGTGCGGCTGCGTTGGGTCGAGGGTGCGCCGCTGGAGTGGAAGCACGGAGTGCGCCTCCTCTTCTACGCGGGGTGCACCGAGATGGAGTGCCGCCTCTGGGGGGTGGAGCGGGAGGGGAACGCGACCTGGGCACAGGTGGAGCTGCGCGAGGAGGCACCCTTTTTTCCGGGTCAGCGGTTCATCCTCCGCAACACCAACCCGCTGACGACCATCGGGGGCGGAGAGGTGCTGGACCTCGCACCCGACCGCCCGCGCCGGGTCATCCCCGCGGAGCGGACCGCGTACGGGCTTCGGGAGCGCGGGGAAGCGTGGCTGGGTGCGTACCTGGCGGGTGCCCGGGAACCGGTGCTCGCCCTCGCCGCGCTCGCCCATCGGTGGATGGTACCCGAGGACGACCTGCACCGGCAGGTGGACGCCAGCCCCCAGCTGCAGGCGGACTCCGCCCTGGTGTGGCGGGCGGAGTTCGGCGCGGAGCTGCTGGAGCGGCTCCGCGCCTTCATGGAGCGCCACCCGCGGGCCGAGCAGTCCATCCCCTACGAGAAGCTCGGCCGGGAGCTCCGCGTGAAGCCGGCGTTCCTTCCGCCGCTGCTGGTGTGTCTGTGGGAGATGGACGGGCCCGCCGCCGCGTTCTTCCGCTCCCACACCCGTCTGGACGGGGCCGGGCTGGTGCTGTACCCGGGCGTGGTCCCCTGGACCGCGGAAGAGCGCGCCCTTGCCGACCGGATCCTCGCCCGGCTCGCGGCGGACGGCCTGCGCCCCTCGCGCGTCGGGGAGTACCCGGAAATCCTCGGCGACCCCCACCGCCTGCTGGACCGCGTGCTGGGCAAGCTGGACGGCGACGGGCGCGTGGTGCGCGTCGACGCGGAGTTCGTGCTGCACCCCGACGCCGCGGCGGAGCTCCGCCGGGCCGTGGTGCACGGCGACATCGACGGCGCGCGGGCGGGCGACTGGGGACGGGCGCTGGGCCTGTCGCGCAAGTACAGCATACCCTATTTCGACTACCTGAACCGGGAATGCGTACTGCGGCGCGAGGGTGACGTGCACTGGCGCACCGGGCGCGGCGTCGGATGATCGGGAGCAACGTAGGATGCCGACGTTCTGGCTCCGGACTTGCTAGCCTTCCCCGGCTCGACCGGTTCGTCCATCCCAGCATCGGAGGGGAGCATGGGTCTCATCAGGTGGTTGGCTTCGTTCTTCTCGCGCCGCCGACGAGCGAGCGAGCCCGCCGGCACCGTGCACGTTGTCGACCCGAGCCCGCTCAACTGGCTCTGGGTGCTACAACACCGCCGAAGAGCTGGTCCGCGTCACCCCGCAGGGCAAGGTCCGCCCCGCGGCCATGCGCCGCTATCGCTGGGTGGATGACCGCACCCTCGAGGTTCACGTTCGCCCGGACGAGCGCTTCCCCGACGGCGAGTCCATGAACGCCGCGACGGTCAAGCGCAGCTTCGACGAGGGCACCCGCTGGACGAACCCGCACCCGCCGGGCACCCACTTCGTCATCGACCCTCGCACCCGCTGCGAGATCACGGGCGAGCGCACCGCGCGCTTCCACCTCCCCGAGCCCGATGGGCTCGCGCTCGGCAAGCTCCGCGCGTACCACGTCATGAGCACGCGCTTCTGGGAGGAGGTCGGCTTCGGCTACGCCCGCACCGGTACCGGCGAGGGCCACTGGTGAATGGTTGACGCACCGGGCCCGTGGGGCACCGGACCGTTCAATCTTGTCGAGGGGCACTCGGTGATCGATACCGAGCAAGCAGTCGTACAACGCGATCCGTTCGCCGCAACGTGGCTGTGGTACGAGAAGCGCACCCCGCGCGTGCGCCTCGCCGCGAACCGGAGCTACTGGGACAAGCGCGGGGCCCACATCTGCGCGAGGTGGTCTTCCGCAACGACCTGTCGCCGGAGCAGGCGCTCGATCTGGTCTGCACCGGCGAGGGCGAGGTTGACATCGTAACGGAGGTTGCCCCCGCCGACGCCGGGCGCGTCGAGGGCTCCGAGCACGCCCGGCTCATCGCGGTGGACGCGATGCGCGCCGTGGCCGGGGTCATCAACCGCGACGCCGACGGGCTGCCGCTCCGGGATCGGCGGGCGCGGCGGGCGCTGAACCTCGCCGTCGACCGGGAGCGGCTCGTCCGGGAGGCCATGTTCGGGCGGGCACGTCCGCTCAACGGGCTCACCCCCCCGACCCTGCTCACCGCCCTGCACCGCTTCCCGGATCGCCTCGCGGCGTACCCGCACGACGCCGATTGCGCGGCCGAGCTGTGGGGCGCGACCGGTGGCACAGGAGTGCGCCCGCTCCGCATCGCCGCTCCGGACAGGCTGGAGCGGTGGCGCACCGGACCGCCGCGGACCTGCGGGAAGCGCTGGGCGTGGAGGTCGAGGTGACCCTGTACGGACGCGAGGAGATGCGGGAGGCCCGGCGCCGATTGGCGGGAAAGACCGTTCCGCGGGAGTGGGACCTCCTCCTCCTGGAGCAGACCACGCAGACCGCCGACGCGCCGACGCTGGAGCTGCACCGGGCCTTTGTGGGGGTGAGCGGCGAGTACCGCGCCGGCCCCGCGGTGCCCGAGTTCGAGGCGCTGTGGGCGGAGCTCAAGGGCCAGACCTCGCTGGTGAAATAGGCCTGGGTGCAGAACCGCATCGACCGCCTGGTCCGCGACGAGGCGCTGGCGCTCTTCCTTTGCGCGCCGCAGTCGCTGTACGCGGTCAACCGGCGCGTCGATTTCACACCGTACCGTACGACGTTCGAGCTCGCCGAGTGCCGGGTGGGCGAGGAGCACTGGTCGAGCCGGTAGAGCGGCGTGCCCCCCGGAGTTCTCAGCTCGACCGAGACAGCCCTCTTTCTCCCCGACTGGAATTCCCTGCCTGGAGGGCTCACCTTCTCCGCTCCGTCCCCTTGACCTTGGAGTTGAGTTCAAGGTTACCTTCCCTGGTAAGGGAGGTGAGCCTCATGGCGATGAACATCGGGGAGGTGGCCGCGCTGACGGGGGTGCCGACGGCCACGATGCGCTACTACGAGCGGCGGGGCCTGATCGCGAAGGCACCGCGAACCGGAGTCGGCTACCGGAAGTACGGCCCCGACACCGTAAAACGGCTTCGCTTCATCAAACGGGCGCAGGAGTTGGGCTTCACCCTGGATGAGGTTCAGCAGATGCTCGACCTTCGCGTGGACGATCCGGCCGCGTGTCCCCTGGTAGAGGCGAAGACCCGGACAAAAATCGCGCATGTGGAGCGCAAGATTCGGGAGCTGAGCCGGATACGGGACGTGCTGGAGGGGTTGGCCGACTCCTGCCGCTCGCACGTGCCAACGGCGGAATGTCCGATCCTGGAAGCTCTCCTGGAGGAGGAAGCGCATGCGTAAGACGGTACTGGCCGGATTCGCGGGGCTGGTCGCCGCCATCTTCGGCTCTCTCTGTTGTATTGGTCCGATCCTCTTCGTCACCTTCGGCATCGGGGCGGGGCTGGGAAGCACGTTTGAGCCGCTCCGGCCGCTCTTCACGGCGGTCATGGTGCTCGGGCTCGGCTTCGGCCTTTACACCGTGTACGGCCGGCGTGCGGAGGACTGCGGCCCCGGACAGGCCTGCGAGCGCCCGCGGGACCGCCGCCGTGATCAGATCGTACTCTGGAGTGCCACCGTTCTGGCCGTGCTGTTCTGGAGCTTCAACTACTGGTCCATCCTCTTGGTATGAAGGAGGTTCCGATGCGACACCCGCTTCTCCGCGCTCTCGTGCTCGGCGGACTTGCCGCCCTTCCGTTGCTCCCCGCCTGCTCGGATGAGCGGACGGAGGCGAACGTGCCCGCCGCTGCACCCCGGGCTGAAGTGGCCGGTGCGGCCGCACCCGTGGTTCCAGTGGGCCTTGCGCGGGCCGACTTCGACGTGCGGGGGATGGACTGCGGCGGATGCGTCATCGGCACCCGCGCGGCGTTGAGGAAGCTCGAGGGCGTCCAGCAGGCCGACGCGAGCTACGACGACGCGACCGGCAAAGGGACGGCGTGGGCGCTTTACGACCCCGCGAAGGTCACCCCCGAGCGGCTGATGACAGCGATCCGCGAGCTCGGCTACACGCCTGCCCTGGTTCCGTCGCAGAGCTGATCCGAGCCGGACGGGCGATCCCGTCCGGCGGTTTTGCAGTCGTCATGAACCGCTGGTGGCTAACAGAAGCCGTCGGCGCGAGGAGAATGCAATGAGGCTGGAGATGCGGTTCGAGGGCATGACCTGTCTGGAGTGCGCGAAGAACCTGGAGCAGGCGCTCGGGGCGGTGCCGGGCGTAGAGCGCACCGAGGTGAGTTACCCGAGTAAGAGCGGCACGGTGACCGTCTCCGACAGGATGAGCCGCGACGAGCTACTTCGGACGGTGGAACGGACCGGCTACCGCGCGGAGTTCGTGGAAGATGGATCCACGGGCAGCATAGCGGTGCGGGAACAGGCCGAGCCCCCCGCCCGGAAGGCTGCCCCCCGGCCGGGGCAAACGGCCGACGCAGGTGGCTTCGACTACGACCTGCTGATCGTCGGCACCGGCGGTGCGGGCACGGCCGCGGCCATTCGCGCGTCTGAGCTGGGCGCCTCCGTCGCGATCGTGGAAGGGGCGGACGTGGTGGGCGGGACCTGCGTCAACATCGGGTGCATCCCGTCGAAGTACCTGATCGAGGCGGCACACCACTACCACACCGCCCGAACTGCCTTTCCCGGGATCCAGCCATGCGATCCTCAGCTCGCCTGGAAGGAGGTCCTGCGCCAGAAGCGGGAGATTGTGGAGACGCTCCGCCAGGAGAAGTACCTGGACGTGCTCGCCGCCTACGAAGGCGTGAGCCTGCTCCGGGGACGGGCGAAGCTCCTGGGCGAGGGCCGCGTGCAGGTAGGCGAGCAGGAGGTCCGGGCGCGGAAGGTCGTGCTCGCGACCGGCACCTCTCCCGCCATGCCCCCGATCCCCGGTCTGGCCGAAGCGGGTGCGCTCGACAGTACGACCGCCATGGAGATCGAGGATCTGCCTGAGTCCATGGTCGTCATTGGTGCGGGCGCCATCGGGCTGGAACTGGGGCAGGCGTTCGCCCGCTTCGGCGTTCGCGTGATCGTGGTCGAGGCCCTGGAGAGGATCGTCCCGACCGAAGACGCGGAACTCTCCGCGACGCTGGAGCGCGCTCTCAAAGCCGAGGACGTGGAGATCCACACCGGTGTCCGCGTGATGGAGGTTTCGCGCGACGAGGGCAGATTTGTGGTCCGCGTGCAGGACGGGAGCCTCTCGGGCGAGGTCCGCGCGGAGCAACTACTGGTGGCAACGGGCAGGACGCCGAACACCGCGGATCTCGGTCTGGCAGAGGTCGGCGTCGAGACCGACGCGAAGGGCTTCATCCGGGTGGATGAGTTCATGCGCACCTCAAACCCCCATGTCTTCGCGGCCGGGGACGTGACCGGCGGCCCCGGGTACGTCTACGTGGCGGCCTACGGCGGTGGCATCGCGGCGCAGGCGGCGCTCGCGGAGGCCTCGGGCGAGGAGGCGATTCGGGCGGACTTTTCGACGACGCCTCGCGTCACCTTCACGGACCCCCAGGTGGCCGCCGTCGGCGTGACCGAAGAGGAGGCGCGTGCGGCGGGAATCCACGCGAAGGTGACCTCCCTCCCCGTGGAGTTCCTGCCGCGCGCGATCGTTTCGGACCGGCGGCAGGGCGTAATCAAGCTCGTGGCGGACGCGGCCAGCGACCACCTGCTGGGGGCACACATCGTGGCGCCGAACGCGGGCGACATCATCGGGGAGGCCGTTCTCGCGGTCCGCTTCGGCCTGCGCGTCCAGGAGGTCGTCTCGACTCTCCACCCGTATCTCACCTGGGGCGAGGGGATCAAGCTCGTAGGACAGACCTTCACCAAGGACGTGGCGAAGCTCTCCTGCTGTGCGTGATCCCGGCTCTTTTCCCCGGAATCCTGCGAGTGCCGGAGTACGCTGCGAGCTGTTGTCCGGGAGGGGCCGTTGGTCTTCGGTCTCGACGATACGCTTGAGCACCGCTGGGGCGCCAGGATCCAGGCCCGGGGGATTGACCGCGATCCGATCCGATCGAGTCCCGGCCACTTCGTAGAGGCAGGCGGGTTGCGCAGGTCACGCCGGTACCGTAGCGCGCTTACTCGGAATGTCAGACGATGCTGACCGCGTGCGCCCCGCCCGTCCCCAACACCCCAAACGGCGTCAGATCCAACCCGCGGCTACGTGCCAGGCGCAGGAAATCCTCCCGTCCCCCCGGATCCACCGCCACGAGCAGCCCGCCGCTCGTCTGCGGATCGCAGAGCACCGCTTTCTGCTCCTCCGCCATCGGCCCCACTTTGTAACCGTAGCTCTCGAAGTTGCGCGCCGTCCCGCCGGGGGTGGTCTTTTGGTCCAGGTAGAATGGGAGCACTTCGAGCCGTGGCACGGCATCAAAGCGGATCTCGGCAGAGACGCCGCTCCCTTCGCACAGCTCGATCAGGTGGCCCAACAGACCGAAGCCGGTTACGTCCGTCATGGTCGCCACCGCGCCCAGCCGGGCCAGCTCGGGACCGAGGTCGTTCAGCGTGAGCATCCACTCGCGCGCCGTGACGAAGTCCTCGTCCCGGAGAATCCCTCGTTTCTGAGCGGTGGTCAGGATGCCGATGCCGAGCGGCTTGGTCAGATACAGCTCGCACCCCGCCCTGGCCTGTGTGTTGGTGCGGATCTCCGCGCGCCGCCCGGTGCCGGTCACGGCGAGCCCAAAGATCGGCTCCGGCGCGTCGATGCTGTGGCCACCGGCAAGGGCGATCCCCGCACGCCGGCACGCCTCGTTCGCTCCCTGGAGAACCTCCCCCGCCACCTCCGGGTCCAGCGTGTTCACGGGCCAGCCAAGAATGGCAATGGCGAGGATCGGCGTACCCCCCATCGCGTACACGTCGCTGATCGCGTTGGTCGCCGCAATGGCGCCGAAATCCGCGGGGTCATCCACGATGGGCATGAAGAAGTCGGTGGTGCTGATGACCACCCGCTCGTCGTCCAGCGCGTAGACCGCCGCGTCGTCGCGCGCGCCGTTGCCGACGAGCACGCGCGGGTCGGCGACCTGCGCCTCCACGCCGGCGAGGATGCGGGTCAGCACCGCGGGGGCGATCTTGCACCCGCAGCCGGCACCGTGGGAGTACTCGGTCAGGCGGATGGGTTGAGTCGGCACTATGCTGGACGGTGGGCGTGAATCGAGGGGGAGCGTGATCGGTAAAGCTTGTCCACCTCTTCGGCGCGCGGTCCTCGCTTCGCCTCCCGGGCATTCCGCGTCGGTGGCTCGCTCCAGGGCATCTTGCCCACCACCAGCCGGGGCACGTTGACGAAAACCGTATTCCCGGCACGCCTGACCACTGCGTCCAACGGGATGTAGGTGTCAGTCTCGAAGATGATCCCGCGCGGCACGAGCAGGTAGCCGTCGTGGGTCTCCGTCGCCGGGACCACCGCTTCCACCTTGCCGATCTCCAGGTGGTCCGAGCCGCGCACCGAGTCTCCTACCCGCGCGTGCACCTGCCCCGCGGCGGGAGTGCCCACCGCGGCCAGGAACTCGTCTACCTCCATGACCCCATTGCCGATCATGGGGTAGCTCAGGTGCACGGCCGCCTCGTACGACGGAATGCTGTCCGACCCGATGGCGTTCGAAAGGAAGGTCACGTCGTAGCCCTTCTCCGTCGCGTGGCGCCCGGTGCTCTCGCAGCAAAGGTTCGCCGTCATCCCCGCGATTACCAGGTGCGTCACTCCCAGCCGCTGCAGATGGTCCGGGAGATCGGTCTCGAAGACGTCCGTCCCCTTGTGCGGCAGGAGGATGATGTCATCCCCCCCCGGCTGGAGGTCGGGGTGGAAATCGGCTCCCCAGCTCCCGGCGAGGAACATCTTCCGTTCGAACATGATCCGGTTGATTCCGCTCCTCCGGTGCAGCTCATGCACCGTGTAGTCCTCTTCCGTATACGCCATCGGGCCGAACAGGACCGGGACCCTCCGCTCGCGCGCGCCCTCGATGGCGCGCTTCAGGTTCTCGACGACATTATGCATTCGAACCGTGTGCCGCGTCAGGTCCCAGGCGGCTCCTCCCTCGGAGAGGAAGTCGTTCACCGGGTCGATCACCAGGAGGGCCGTTCGGTCGGGCGGAAAGGTCACTTCCTCTCGTCCCCTGGCTAGGTAGGTGGCTCCGCCTTCGGCATCGCGGCCCATCGGGTCTGTGTACATCGGCATTGGTTCCTCCTCGTAGTGATTCGTTCGGCGGCTCCGTCCTACTTCCGCAGCCCCAGCCGCCGCTCGATCTCGATCCCTTCCCTGCGGGCCTGGGCCCAGGTGATCGAGGGGAAGCGGATCTCGCCGGGCCGCTCCGCGTTCACCAGGTGATCCAGGCACTCCAGGATGATCCGCCGCTGTAGATCGCGGTGGAACGGCACCCCGAAGTGGTGGCCCATCATAAACGGCAGGAACACCGCCCGGGGCGGCTTCGCGTGCTGCGTCACATCCAGCGAAACCGTGGGGGAGACCGTCGGGATCCCTCGCTGCTCCAAGTCGCGCTGCACGAGCGCGATGCTCTGGTGGCAGATGGGTCAGGCAGGCGCCGCGAGCGCGATGTCCGCGCCCTCCTCCGACACCGCCGTGGCGATCTCCGCCGCGAGCGTCCGCTCCAGCCGCTCGGGATCCATGTTGTAGCCGATAAAGGTGTAGAAGTTCTCCGTCAGCCCCCCGATCACCCCCTCGTCGGCCAGCTCGCGCAGCCGCTCGATGGGGAAGATCACGTTGATGTCGCGGTTCGCACCCATCGTCGGGTACTTGAGCTGGTGGATCTCCAGATCCCCGGCCTGCGACGACGAGGGTACCCGGCGAAAGGTGTAGTCCCCCACCGGGTGCACGGTATCGAAGGGCATCGTTCCCTTCGGCTGCACGCCCGACGTGCTGATGAATGCAACCTTGCACTCGGACAGCGGCTTGCGCAGCGGCGCGAGCGGGACGAAGTCCGCCTTGTCGATCATGGAGCCCGGGTAGCGCTCGTTGACCGTGTCCCACAGCCCCGGGCGCATCTCCGCAGCCGTTCGCCCGGCCTGGGGAGCGGCGTCGCCGCCGCCCGCTGGGTTGCTAAAGGTTTCCGTCATGGATCCATTCTCCTGAGCGTTGCACGAAGTGGAAGTGCAGGTGAAAGAAGAGGTGCGCGAGCGTGGCCCTATCCCTGGTGCGGATCGTTTCCAGGATCCACTCCCGGTCCGTGGGGGGCACGTCCAGCAGCGGCTGGAGCGCCTCGGCCCACGCCTTGTCGATCTCCTTTTGTCCGGCCTCCTCGTTGCCGTCGCCGAAGTGGAGCCGCACGTAGCGGATCAGCTTCTCCCGATCTCCCTGGGCGGCGGCATCCTTCAGGTACTGCAGCGACATCGGCGGCTTTCTCCCGGGTTCGTTCTCGTCACACGCGGTGGAGCTGCCCCGGCGGCAAAAGGCGGGCCGGATCGCGGGCCTACACCAGGCGGATCACGTCTCCCGTCCAGATCTCGCCCTCCCGCAACACCCTGGCGTACAGGCGCGCCTCTCCGGGGTGGAGCTTGGGGGAGATGCGGGCGAAGCGCCCCTCCACGAACGACGCCGCGATGTTCCTGCAGGGAGCCGTGTACGAGGTGATCTCGATCCGCACCTCGTCCCCCAGCCGCAGGCGCGTGCCGGGGGTTAGCCGTGCCCAGTCCACCCCCTCCGTGGTGATGTTCTCCCCCGTCGATCCGGGATCGATCGGATGCCCTTCGGCGCGGAGCTCTTCGATCGTTTCCAGAGCGAACAGGCAGAGCGCCCGCTCCGGGCCACCGTGGTACTTCCGGTTGGCCTGTCGATCCCCGCGGATGCCCGTTAGCCGGACCTGCGCCTCGGGGACGGGCCGCTTCGGTACTCCCCCATCGGAAACGTTGATCTGGTGGATGCGTGCGTTCATGGCAGCTGCCGCGCGTACGATCAGCTCCTCCGCCCCCCGTCGAGCGCTAGGACGTCCTCTTCCCGGAATGCCCACAACACGAGGCTGCCGGCGAAGATGATGAGCGATGGATAGAACAGCACGTTGCTACCTTCCAGCACCCAGCCCCAAGGATCGACGATCGACCTCCATACGGCCAGCACGCTGACCCCGGTGATCACCAGCAGAGCCGGGTACAGGAGGGTGCGGCGCAGCCCGACGATCACCCCGAATCCGAGGAGGATCTGCAACACCCCGAAGGCCTGTAGGAGAACAGGCGCGGAGAACAACCCGCCGTAGAACCCTTCGGAGACGGCGATCCCATGCTCCACGTTGACCAGCTTGTCGATTCCCCAGAGTACCATCAGGATCCCGATCGAGATCCGCAGGAGGAGCAACGTTTTCGCTTTCATATCCTTGACCCGATGGCCAATGGTGGAAGGCCCTGTCGTGGCGACGAGCGCATCGGTTATCCGCGCCACTCGATCCCGACGAACAGCGCGCGGCCAGGCGCCGCGGAGCCCGTGATGTCGAAGTACGTTTCGCCCGAGGCATTTTGCAGGTCGGCGAAGAAGCGCAGCCCCTTCAGCTGATACGCCGTGCGCAAGTCCAGGCGCAGGTAGGCGGGGCTGCCCAGGCGCCGAGCGCGCTCGGCGCGCAGGGTGGCGTGCACGGCACGCCCCAGACCGCGCTCGGCAGCGATCGACACGGACTCGGTCAGCGGCCGAAGAGCGTACTTGGAGGTGAACCCCTCGGCCTCGCTGCTCCGCACCGAAAGCCAGCTTCCGCGCAGCGTCCAGCGTACCCCGAGCAACTCGTCGATCCCCGCCTCGGACTCGAGGCCGCGGAATTGGGCGTCCTCCACGTTGCGGGTCTCCCAGGGCGCCTTGGGAGTGCTGGCGGGCTTGGCCCAGTCGATCAGGTGATCCGCCGATCGGACGAAGCCCGCTACCCCCAACCGCACTCCCGCGAGCGGGTAGGCGTCCGCGCCCACTTCTCCGCTCCACGCACGTTCCGGCATCAGGTCCGGGTTGCCGATGTTCGCGGGATCCCGGTAATAGCGCTCGGTCCAGGTGGGGGTGCGCAGCGCGCGTCCCAACGAGCCCCGCAGCCGCACCCCCGCCCCGGGCCACCACGCCGCCGCCGCAGAAGGCGAAGTGAACCACCCGAACGCCTCGTGCCAGTCGGCGCGCATCCCCGCCGTCGCGGTGGCGTGGCCCACGCGCCCCGCCGCGGCCTCGGCGAATAGTGCACTGCGGCCCTCCGCGCGATCGCCCAGCGTGGCGCTCCGCAACCGGTCCTGGTACGCCTCCACGCCGCCCGCCAGCCGCGGAGCCGCGGCGAATCGTGCCATCAGCTCCCCACCCAGCTGCTGAGTGAGATGCTGGTTTCGGTAAAAGGCGGGGTCAGCCCGCTTCAGGGTGAAATCATCGTGATGGCGGCGGAGGCTGACCCTCGGTTCCACGCTGAGCCTGGAGTCGCCCTCCGCCGCCCACCCCGCGGAGACCGTCAGCGCCCGGGTTTCCTCGTAGGAGGGGAAGGGAGCGTAGAAGGCGTCGGCGCCGAAATCGCGGGCGGCGTACCCGACATCGGCGCGGAGGGTACGGCCGGCGAGCGGCGCCGACAGTGCCACGCGGCCGACCCCCGTTTGATAGTCCGTGCCCGCGCGATGCCCGCTGGACCGCCGCAGCTCCGTACCGAAATCGACCCGCGTCGCGCCGATGCCGACACCGTGACCCAGTGCCAGCCCGGAGCTGCCGAAGGAGCCGGTGTCCAGGCGTGCGGAAGGGCCGGCTGCGCGGCGGGTCACCACCTGGATCACCCCGCCCATCGCGTCTGCTCCGTACAGCGTGGACGCGGGGCCGCGGAGGATCTCGATGCGCTCCACCTGGTCCAGCGGCACGGCGAGGTTCAGGTCGAAGTGACCCGTCTGCGCGTCGCTCATGCGGATGCCGTCCACCAGGACCAGCACCTGTTCAAAGGAGGAGCCCCGCACGGCTACATCGAACAGCGCGGGGGAGCGGGGCATCAGGTCCACACCGAGCGCCCACTGCAGCACCTCTGCCACACTGCGGGCCGGCAGCCGCCGGATCTGCTCGGCGGTGATCACCTCCACCGCACGTGTAGCGGTGGCCATCTCCACCGAAGCGAGCGAGCCGGCGGTCCAGAGTAGCACGGGCACCAGTGCGCCCCAGAGTGGGTATCGAATCATCCTGCTGTTGCGTATGTGGTAGAAAGGACAGCCAAGATGCGGCAGCCATATCCTGGGCACAAGTCTCCGCTCTCATCTTCCCACGAAGCGGTCCTCCAGGCTGGCGGCACCCGAACGGAGCTGCCACTGGAGGTCGCGCTCGCAAGCGCCGGGTACGTATATTCCGGGCTTTTCTCACACTGGCCACTGCTCAACCATATGCTCCCCTGCCAAAAGCACCTGTTCTCGCTCCCAGCCGACCTGCACTACCTGAACTGCGCCTACCACGGGCCGCTGCTCCGGCGGGTGGAGCAGGCGGGGATCGAGGGGATACGCCGGAAGGCAAACCCGGCTGCCATTCAGCCGGAGGACTTTTTTCGCGACGCGGACACCGCCCGGGGCCTCTTCGCGCGGCTTGTAAACGTCTCCGATCCCATGCGCGTCGCAATCATCCCAGCGGTTTCCTATGGGATGGCCACTGTCGCCCGCAACACGCCCGTGCGGCCGGGGCAGAACCTTGTGCTGGCGCACGAGCAGTTTCCCAGCAACGTCTACCCATGGCGTGCGCTCGCACGGGAGCACGGCGCGGAGGTACGAATGGTGAGCCCGCCGGAAGGGGCGGACCGGCGCGCCGAGGCGTGGAACGCCCGCATCCTGGAGGCGATCGACGACGGCACGGCGCT
>JALZKG010000005.1 GCA_030859365.1 Gemmatimonadota bacterium | reverse complement strand
GACCTGCACCGCGTCCTCGTCCCCGTCCCGCACCAGAAAGATGTTCCCCGGCTTGACGTCGCGGTGGATCAGCCCCGCGCGGTGTCCCACGGCGACGCCGCGCGCCGCCCCTTGCAGGATGTGCAGTGCCGCCGGAAGCGGCGGCGGACCGGCCGTCCCCAGCCGGCTTGCCAGATCTTCGCCGCGCAGCAGCTCCATTACCAGAAAGTCCAGCCCGAGCGTGGGGTCGGTGCCGTAGTCGTAGACCGGGACCACGTTGGGGTGATGCGGGAGACGGGCAGCGGACGCGGCCTCGTGGCGGAAGCGGGCGCGGATGCGGTCGCGCGCCGCCGGGTCCGCGCCGCCGGTGACGGTAATCACCTTGACGGCCACCGCCCGGCCGAGGCGCTCGTCCTTGGCCCGGTACACGGCGCCCATTCCTCCGCGGCCGATCACCTCCTCGACGCGGTACCGGTCCACCAGCACCCGGCCCGCAAGCAACCCTTCAAAGCCCGGCATGATCGCTCCGCCCCTTCCCCCTGAGTCGCATCGTCCCGGCTACCCGAGCACCGTGGCGTCGGGGTCCACCGCCGGCTCCGCGCCTTCGCGGACGCGGAGGGTGGGACCGCTCTCCCCGATGCGGAGCGCCTCGTCCGGCGCGATCCACGCGGTGTGGCGGGCGTCCAGCCGCTCCAGGCGGAGCGGTCCCTTTCCCGCCTGTGCCCCCGGGACCTCGCGACCGCCGATTCGAAGCGCGTTCAGCCCCAGGTTGTACACGCGAAAACCGGGCTCGCCTCCGCGCGGCGTCCACTGCAGCGCGAGCTGGCGTCGGCTCACGTGGGCGGCTCCCTCCAGAGCCACGGTGAGACCCAGCTCCCGGTCGTCGGAGCGCCGGCCCACCGTGCAGACGGGCTCGCGCAGCGGGTGGGTCGTCTCGCCACCCTCCCCCGCTCCCTGCACCACCAGAACCCATCGCCCGGGATCCCACTCCATGCCGTGACCCATCCCCTCCACCCGTGTCGCGTCCGGGTCCTCCACCGGCCAGCGCTCCGGCGGCGGGCGGAGACCCGCCAGGGGTGCGGCCGGAGCATGCTCCGCCTCTTCGGCGCGCACCGCGACCCGGAAGAGCGGCGCGCCGGGGGAGTCGGCCTTCTCCATTCGCACCCGATAGCTGCGGTCGTAGAGCGAGCCGTGCCGGGTGCACGAATCGCTCAGCTCGCGCTCCACCTCCGCCGAAACCGGCTGGAGCGCGGCCGCGGCGTCGGGACGGAGCACCACCGCCAGCGCGGTTTCCGGGAGAAGGCGGTGATAGCGGTCCGGCAGCGCGCGGCCGCTTTCCTGGTCGATCAGCTCGCCGAGTGCCAGCTTGATCTCAGGAAGGGCGTCGCGGAGCAGCGTGTCGAGCAGCTGCTCGTCGCGCGCTCCGGGCACGGACTCGTCGGCGGGGTTCATCGGCGATTCGGAACGAGGGGGGAGGCCGGGATCGGAGACGCGCCGACGTTCTGCGGAGCGAACGGATCCAGCAGGGTGTCGGCCGAGGCGGCGCGCAGCGAGTCCACCTCCGCACGCAGCGAGTCCATTCCGGCACGCACCCGCGCCAGATCCGCGGAGGGCGCGGCGGAGGTGGCGGTCTGCCACGCACTCCACGCCGCCCACCCCAGCGCACCGAGCAGCAGCAGGTTCAGCAGCGACAGCGCGACGAGCCAGGAGGGGGTGCGTGCGGGTCTGCTCACGGGAGGCGCTCCGTTGAAGAGGGGCGGTGCGGGCGTGGGCGTCCGATCCTCCGGCTCGCCGCTCACCCGCACCACCACCGCGGTGTAGTTGTCGTCGGGGCCGCGCTCGGCCACCTTGCGCGCGATGATCGCGCAGGCTTCCGCGGCGGAAGGGGCGGCGAGGGCATCGCCCAGCTCGTCCAGGCGCATCGCCTTGGAGACGCCGTCGGAGATCAGCAGGTAGCGCCACCCGGGGCGGAGCGGGATCCACACCGCGTCGGCCTCGCCGCCGCGCCCCACGGCCCGCTGCAGCCGGTTGGCGCCCGCAGTGTCGGGGATCGCGTCCAGCGCCACCTCCCCCGCCTCCCAGCGGGCGTACGCCGGAGTGTGGTCGCGGGTCTCCAGGCGAAGGGTGCCATCGGGGGAGCGGGAGAGGATCCGCACGTCGCCCACATGCGCGGCGATCCACCCGGCCG
>JALZKG010000495.1 GCA_030859365.1 Gemmatimonadota bacterium | reverse complement strand
CTTCGGACTCGACCTGCAGGGGGGGACGTACCTGTCCATCGAGCTGGACGACCGCGCGAGCCCGATCCCTGCTGCGGAACGGGACGACGCGCTGGATCAGGCACTGACGGTGATCCGCACCCGGATCGACGAGTTGGGGGTGGCCGAGCCGACGGTGCAGCGCGCCGGAAACGACCGCATCATCGTGGAGCTCGCGGGGCGGGGGGTCAACCAAGACCGTGCCAAGGAGATCATCCAGCGGACCGCTACTCTGCAGTTCCAGATCGTCCGCGACCTGGCCGAGCTGCAGACCGCGCTGCCGCGGATGGACCGCGCGCTCCTCGAAGCGGGTGCCGCCGCGCCCGCCGATGCCGCGCGCCCCGCGCAGGCGCCCGTTGGCGGCCTCTTCCAGACCGCCCCCGACACCGCGGCCGCGGATACCGCCGCCACCGTGCGACCGCTCTCGTCCAAGTTGGTGCCCGGGGGGAGCGAGGGGCTGCTGGTGGTCGCCAGTGGCGACGTGCCGGCGGTGGAGCGCTACCTGGCGCTTCCGCAGGTGCAGCGGCTGCTCCCCCGCAACGCGGTGCTCCGGTGGGGGGTTGCACCGGAAGCGCAGCCGGGAGGCCCGGCGCCGGAGTACCGGCCGCTGTACCTGCTGGAGCGGGAGCCGCTGATCACCGGCGATTTTCTGGTGGAGGCGCGCGCCCAGTCGGATCCGCTCACCCGCCAGCCGGTCGTCGCCTTTCAGATGAACCGCCAGGGAGGCCGCCGCTTCGCCCGCGGCACCGGGGCGAACATCGGCAACCTGATGGCGATCGTGCTCGACAACCGGGTCTTCAGCGCGCCCGTGATCCAGGGGGAGATCGGGACCAACGGGCAGATCACTCTCGGGGGAGCGTCGCTGGAGGAGGCCCGCGACCTCGCGCTGGTGCTCCGCGCGGGCGCCCTCAAGGCCCCGATCCGCCTCGCCGAGGAGCGCTCCGTCGGCCCCTCGCTCGGTGCGGACTCGGTCGAGCGCGGACAGATCGCGGGGATCATCGCCATCGTGCTGATCCTCGGCATCATTCTCTTCTACTACCGTGTAGCCGGCGTGCTGGCGGTGACCGCGCTTTCCGCGTATGTGCTGTTCGTGCTCGGCGGCCTTTCGGGGCTGGGGGCGACGCTGACCCTTCCGGGGATCGCGGGGATCGTGCTCTCCATCGGGATGGCGGTGGACGCGAACATCCTGATCTTCGAACGGATCCGGGAGGAGCTGGACAACGGCCGGGCCCCGCGCGCCGCCGTGTCCGAGGGCTTCGGCAACGCCCTTTCCGCGATCGTGGACTCCAACCTGACGACGCTGCTGACGGCGCTGGTGCTCTTCCAGTTCGGCACCGGTCCGGTGAGGGGCTTCGCCGTGACGCTGGGGATCGGCATCGTCGCCTCGATGTTCACGGCAATCTTCATTACGCGAACGCTGTTCATGATCTATCTGGAGCGCCGTCCGGCGTCCCAGCCTCTCAGCATCTGAGCCCGCGCACCCCCGACGCGGCACCGCCGCCCATCGCCATGCGACTCTTCGCTCAAGCCGACTACCCGTTCCTTCAGTGGCGCCGCCAGGCGTACATCCTCACCGGCATCGTGCTACTGACCTGCTTCGCGGCGATGGGCTACCACACGGTCCGGGACGGCTCGTGGCTCAACTACGGCGTCGACTTCGCGGGTGGAACCGTGATCCAGGTCGACTTCGCCCAGCCCATCTCTGTCGAGCAGATCCGCTCCGCCGCCACGGCGGCGGGCCAGCGGTGGGACATCACCCGCTTCGGCGGCGGCGGCGACGAATTCGTGATCCGCACCGCCGCCTTCGAGGGAACGGAGGGCCGCGACGCGGGGCAGGTGGTCCGCGGCATCCTCGCCCAGCGGTTCCCCCAGGGCAGCTACGACGTGGTCCGCACCGAGGCGGTCGGGCCGCGCGCGGGCGCCGACCTGCAGCGGCAGGCGCTCTTCGCGATCCTGGCATCGTTCGCGCTCACCCTGGCGTATATCGCGGTCCGCTTCGAGTGGCGCTTTGGAATCGCGGCGGTGATCGCGACCGCGCACGACCTGCTCGTCACGCTCGGCCTCCTTTCCATCCTGTGGAACGAGGTATCGCTCGGGACGGTCGCGGCGGTGCTCACCATCGTCGGTTACTCGCTGAACGACACGATCATCGTCTTCGACCGGATCCGGGAGAACCTCGCGCGCTCGGTCCGGCGCGTTGACTACGCCGAGGTGCTGAGCCGCTCGATCAACGAGACGCTTCCGCGAACCGTCCTCACCACGGGAACCACGCTGATCACCCTGTTCTCGCTGTACATGTTCGGAGGGGGAGTGATCCGCATCTTCGCGCAGGTGCTGATCTTCGGCATCGCGATCGGCACCTTCTCGTCCGTGTTCATCGCTGCACCGGCGCTGTACGAGATCGAGCGGCGATGGCCGCGGCAGGCGAAGGCACCGGCACGCTCCGCGGGCGCCGCGCCGAGCCGGGTCAGCTCCTCGGTCTGAACCGCCCACTTTCGCGTTTCGGCGACGAGCCGCTCCGATCCCCGGGGCGGCTCGTGGTGCATCGGACCCGAGGGAAGCCATGAACCCGCCCGAGCTGATCGACACCCACGCCCACCTCACGGACGAGCGGCTCATCGCCGACGTGGCGGGGATCCTCCAGCGCGCCCATGCCGCCGGCGTCGGGGGCGTCGTGACTGTGGGGACGGAGGTGGAGAGCAGCCGGGAAGCCGTGCGGCTCACGGAGCGCTTCCCCCAGCTACGCGCCTCGGTGGGGATCCATCCGCACTCCGCCTCGACCGCCGACGACGCTGCCTGGGAGCAGCTGCGCGAGTTGGCGCTCCATCCCCGGGTGGTGGCGCTGGGGGAGACGGGGCTGGACTTCCACTACGACTTCGCTCCGCGTGCCGTACAGCGCGCCGTGTTCGAGCGGCATCTGGAGTGGAGCCGTGAAAGCGGGCTGCCGGTCGTGGTCCACTGCCGCGAAGCGGAGCCGGAGCTCGCCGCGATGCTGCGCGCTGCGGGGCGGGGCACGACCGGTGTGCTCCACTCGTTCAACGGCGACGCGGCGCTGCTGGAGCAGGCGCTCGAGATCGGCTGGTACGCCTCCTTTTCCGGGATGATCACCTTCCGCAAGTGGAGCGGGGCGGCGCTGCTCCGCGCGGTGCCGGCCGACCGCGTCCTGGTGGAGACCGACTCCCCCTACCTGGCGCCCGTTCCGTTTCGCGGACGAACCAACGAGCCCGCCTGGGTGGCGCAGGTGGCGCTCCGCGCCGCCGAGCTGCGAGGCGAGGACCCCTGGGAGTTCGCGGCGGCGACCCGCCGCAACGCGCAGCGGTTCTTTTCCCTGGAAGATTCGCCGCCCTCACCGGCGGCTTGACGGTGCCCGCCGCCGCGGGGTATGATCCCGCCCGCCGATCCACCCGCTCCACGCCCGCGATGCCGCGCCGGATCCAGATTCTCCCCGACAAGCTGGTGAACCAGATCGCCGCGGGTGAGGTGGTGGAGCGGCCGGCGTCGGTGGTGCGGGAGCTGGTGGAGAACGCGCTCGACGCGGGGTGCACCCGCGTGGAGGTCGCGCTCCGCAACGGGGGCAAGACCGAGATCCGGGTGGCCGACGACGGGTCCGGGATGGAGCGGGAGGACGCGCTGCTCGCCTTCGACCGCCACGCGACGAGCAAGCTCCGCACGGTCGCGGAGCTCGCGTCGGTGCGGTCGTTGGGCTTCCGGGGCGAGGCGCTCCCCTCCATCGCCTCGGTGTCGCGGACCGCGCTCGAAAGCGCGGAAAGCGACGGGGAGGGAACTCGGGTCCGCGTGGAGGGGGGACGCATCGTGGGAGCCGAGCCGTGCGCCCGCCGCCGCGGCACCACCGTCGAGGTGCGGACCCTCTTCTTCAACGTCCCGGCGCGCGCCAAGTTTCTCCGCTCGGTGGCCGCCGAAACGCGCTCGGTGAGCGACGTCGTGGGTGCCCTCGCCATCGGCCACCCTCACGTGGCCTTCCGCCTGCTCTCCGACGATCGGGTGCTGCTCGACGCGCCCGGCGGTGCCTCGCTGCGGGCCCGCATCGGCGCAGTATGGGGCGAGGCGCTCGCCGCCGGGCTGATCCCGGCGGCGGTCCGCGAGGAGGGCGCGGAGC
>JALZKG010000483.1 GCA_030859365.1 Gemmatimonadota bacterium | reverse complement strand
CCCATGCTCGTCGGCCGCCGCGCCGCGCCTGCCCCCGCGCAGAGCGCCGCCGCCGGCACGGCCAACCAGGGCTGGGAGGCCGGAGCCCTCCGGCTGCTGGTAGGCGCCGCCCTCTGCTTCGGGGTGGTGCAGCTCTACAGCGCCAGCGCCTTTCTGGCCCAGTCGGAGGGGCTTCCCGCGCATACCTACGCGCTGCGTCAACTGGGCGGCGCCGTCCTGGGGATCGCCCTAGCGGCGGGCCTCGCGCGGCTCGACTACCGACGCCTTCAGCCGCTCGCCTGGCCGCTGCTCGGCGTGGTGATGCTGCTCCTCCTCCTCGTCGTCCTGCCGGGGACCGAACGCATCGCCCCCCGCGTCAACGGCGCGCGGCGATGGATCCAGCTGGGCATCACCCTTCAGCCTTCGGAGTTCGCGAAGCTGGCGCTGATCGTGTGGACGGCGGCGCTCGCGGTGAAGAAGCAGGACCGTCTGCACTCCCTTCGCAAGGGGCTGCTCCCCTTTCTGGTGGTCTGGCTCGCCGTGGTGCTGCTCGTCTTTCTGCAGCCGAACCTGTCCGCCGCGCTGCTCCTGGTGCTCCTTTCAGCCCTGGTTCTCTTCGCGGGGGGCGCACGCATCGGGCACTTCATCCTGCTCGGCCTGATCGCCCTTCCCGTGCTCTGGAACCGGATCGAGGGGGCGAGCTACCGGATGCGGCGGATCGTCTCGTTTCTTGACCCGACGGCGGATCCGGCGGGGGCAAGCTACCAGATCCGGCAGTCGCTGATCGCCATCGGCTCCGGCGGGGTAGACGGCGTCGGTTTCGGAGGAAGCCAGCAGAAGTTCGGTTTTCTTCCCGAGCCGCACAACGACTTCATTTTCGCGATGATCGGGGAGGAGTGGGGGCTGCTCGGGGTCGTCTTCGTCGCCGCCCTCTTCTGGGGGATCGCTGCGGTCGGCTTTCGCATCGCCCGGGGGGCGCCGGACCGCTTCGGTTACCTGGTCGCGGTGGGGATGACGAACCTGATCGCCGTGTCCGCCTTTCTGCACATGGGGGTGGCGCTCGCGCTGCTTCCGACGACGGGTGTCAGCCTCCCCTTCATCTCCTACGGACGCAGCGCCCTGCTGACCGCGTTCGCTGCGGTGGGGGTGCTGCTCAGCGTGGCACGCACCTCCCGGCAAGAGGCCACGTGAGCGAGGCGCCGCGCGTGCTGTTCGCCGGGGGAGGCACCGGAGGCCACCTGTACCCGGCCCTCGCGCTGGCGGAGGCGTTCGTCCGGCAGGATCCCCGCAGCGAGGTCTTCTTCGTCGGGGCACGGCGCGGCGTCGAGGCGCGGGTGCTCCCCGAGCGCGGCGTGCCGCACGCGCTACTCCCCCTGCAGCCGATCCGCCGCGCCCGGCCGTGGGAGAACTGGCGCCTCCTGCCGGCCGCGGTGCAGACCGCCGCCGGCCTGCGGCGCGTTTTCGCCGACTTTCGCCCGAACCTGGTGGTGGGGACAGGCGGATACGCGAGCGGTCCCGCGGTGGCGTGGGGAATCCTGAGCGGCGTCCCGACAGCGGTTCAGGAGCAGAACTCGTTTCCGGGGCTGGTCACCCGCTGGGTCGCGGGACGAACGCGTCAGATCCACCTCGCCTTTCCGGAGGCGCGGGCCTACCTGCGGCCCGGGCCGGGGACGCGCGTGCTGGAGCTCGGCAACCCCATCCGTCCCCCGGACGCGAGCATCGAGCGGGCCGATGCCCGGCGGGCCTTCGGGCTCGGCACCGGAACCGTCGCGCTGGTGGTCGGTGGAAGCCAGGGCTCCCGGGCCCTGAACCAGGCGCTGCTGGCGGAGCTCGGTGGGGTGATCGAGGGCGAGCTTCCGGCGCCTCCGGCGGGGCTGGAGATCCTGTGGGCCACCGGACCCGCGCACTTCGATGCCGTGGTCGCGGAGCTGGACACCCTGGGGGTGCGGGACTGGATCTCGGTGCGGCCCTACATCCAGGACATGCCCTCGGCTCTCGCGGCGGCCGACTTCGCCGTGTCGCGCGCGGGGGCGATGGCGCTGGCGGAGCTGTGCGCCTGGGGGATTCCGCCCATTCTGGTGCCGCTTCCGAGCGCCGCGGCGAACCACCAGCACCATAACGCGGTTGCCCTCGCGGAAGCGGGCGCCGGCGTCCACGTGCCGGAGGCGGAGCTGGGTGGAGGCCGTCTGTGGCGGGAGATCCTCGCCCTCGCCGAGGATCAAGCGCTCCGCGAGCGACTCGCCCGTCGGGCGCGGGAGCGTGGCCGCCCCGACGCGGCCGACCGGATCGTGAGCGAGCTCCGCAAGTTGTTGGCGCGTTGAGCGATGGATATTCTCCCTTCCGCGGCCCCCCAGCCGGCGCTATATTGATGTTCCACGATCTGAGCCGCCTGGCGCAGCAGGGTCCAGTGCACTTCATGGGCATCGGTGGGGCGGGGATGACGCCGCTCGCGGATCTTCTCCTGCGGTCGGGTGGCCGGGTGACCGGATGCGACGCCCAGCACGCCCCCGCTCTCGATGTCCTCCGTGTCCAGGGTGCCGAGATCGTTCTCGGGCACGATCCCGCCCACGTGGCGGGGTGCGCGGCGCTGGTCATCACCGCCGCGGTTGCGCCGGACCACCCGGAGATCTGCGCCGCCCGCGAACGGGGGATCCCCGTCTTCAAGCGGGCCGAAGCGCTGGGTGCCCTGGTCAACGGCGGCGAAGTAGTCGGCGTCGCCGGGACCCACGGCAAGACCACGACGACGGTGATGACGGCCGCGGTGCTCGCCGCGGGGGGGCTCCATCCGACCGCCCTGGCCGGGGGCCGCGTTCCCGCGTGGGGTGGCAACCTCCTGCACGGAGGGCAGCGCCTCTTCGTCGTCGAAGCCGACGAGTACGACCGCTCCTTTCTCACGCTCCGTCCCCGCGTTGCGGTGGTGACCACGCTGGAAGCCGACCACCTGGACGTTTACGGCTCGCTGGACGCCATCGAGGACGCCTTCGCGTCGTTTCTCGAGCCGGTGCCCTCCGACGGGGCGGTCGTGCTCTGTGGCGACGACCACGGCGCCGGCCGGCTCGCCGCCCGGATCGGCCAGGCAGAGCGGACGGTGGTCACGTACGGAACGGGTGCGGGCTCCATGCTGCGGGCCGAGCGATTGAGCTTCGCGGCGGGCGAGACCCGCTTCGCGGTTCGGGAGCGAGGCCGCCCGCGGGGCGAGATGGCGCTACGCGCCCCGGGGGTCCACAACGTCCTGAACGCCCTTGCGGCGGCGGCCGTCGGACTGCAGTTTGGCTTGGAGTGGGAGGCGGTCGCGGAGGGACTCCGCTCCTACACGGGAGTGGAGCGCCGCTTCGAGCGGGTGGGCGACGCCGCGGGGGTCATCCTCGTCGACGATTACGCTCACCACCCGACCGAGCTTCGCGCCACCGTCCGCGCCGCCCGCTCCGCCCACCCGGACCGTCGCCTGGTGGCGGTCTTCCAGCCCCACCTGTACTCCCGCACTCGCGACTTTGCCGACGAATTCGGACGCGCTCTTGCCGAGGCGGACCTCGCCTTCGTCACCGATGTGTACGCGGCTCGGGAAGCGGCCATTCCGGGCGTGAGCGGTGTGCTCGTCGCCGACGCGGCGCGCACGGCCGGGGCGGACGTCCGCTACCATCCGGACCGGGAGGGGCTCCCCGAAGCCGTCGTGGAGGCGCTGCGGCCCGGGGACCTGTGTCTGACGCTGGGAGCGGGGGATCTGGATCGCGCGTCGCGTCGGATCCTGTCGTTGCTCGGTCCTGTTTCCGGGTGAGGGGGGTGCGCCGCCTGCTCCGCTGGGGAGCCCCAGCGCTGCTCGTTGTCGCGGCCGGTGCGGCGGTTCCGTGGCTTCTTCCGCGGATGCCGGGGTTTGAGGTGGCGCGGGTGGAGGTTTCGGGGACGCGGCTGCTCGCTCCGCACGTGGTGCTCGCTGCCTCCGGCGTGCAGGCCGGCCACTCGGTCTGGGCCGATCCGGGGGAGTGGGAGGCTGCGCTGCTGCGCAACGCGGTGATCGAGCGCGTGGAGATCCGTCGCCGGCTCCCGCACACGCTCCGGATCCGGGTAGTCGAGAAGCAGCCCACCGCCCTCGTCGACGCGGGGGCGCTCCGCCCCGCGACCGGGGCCGGAGAGCTTCTCCCCGTGGATCCGGCGCTCGCCTCCGTCGACCTTCCGCTCCTCCACCTGCGCTCGGAGACCGGCTCCGGGGCCGAGGTCCGCGACCCAGGTGACCGTGCTGCGCTCGCCGAGCTGCACCGCCTGAGCCAGCTCGACCCGCTCCTGCTCGCCGGGGTGTCCGAGGTGCGGGGCGGCGAGGAAGGGGAGCTGCTCCTTTCCGTCGCCGAGCCCTCCGCCGAGATCCGCCTTCCCTTCGGCGCGGACAAAGCCCGGCTGGGGCAGCTGCGCGCCGCCCTGGACGTGCTCGCCCGCCAGAGCGCCGGAGCGAGCGCCGCACCTCCGGCTCCACTGATCGTCGACCTCCGCTTCCGCGATCAGATCGTGGTCCGTCTCCCGTCACGCACGTAAGCCGTCTTCATGCGTCCTTCTCTGGTAGCCGGACTGGACATCGGGTCGAGCAAAACCGCCGTCGTGATCGCCGAGGTTTCCGGCGACGCCCCGCGCCGCGCCCAGGTCAAAATCCTGGGTGTGGGGCAGGCCCGCACCGGAGGGATCCGGCGCGAGGTGGTCACCGACATCGAAGCCACCACCGAGTCGGTTCGCAAAGCGGTCAAGGAAGCCGAGCTGATGGCCGGCGTTTCCGTGCAGCGGCTCTTCACGGGGATCGCCGGCGACCACATCCACGCCCGCTCCTCGACCGGAGTGGTCGCGGTGGGCTCGGACGAGATCAGCGCGGGTGACATCGAGCGGGTGCACGAGGTCGCCCGTGCGGTGGTGATTCCCACGGACCGGGAGCTGCTGCACGCCATCCCGCAGGAGTACATCGTCGACGCGCAGGGGGGGATCCGCGATCCCGCTGGAATGGCCGGCACCCGGCTGGAAGCCGAGATGTTCATCGTCATGGGTGCCTCCTCCGCGGCTCAGAACGTCCGCAAGTCGGTGTCGCGCGCGGGGTACTCGGTGGCCGAGCTGGTGCTGGAGCCGATCGCTTCCTCGCTGGCGACGCTTTCCGAGGACGAGATGGAGATCGGGGTGGCTCTGGTCGAACTCGGCGGTGGCACCACGGACATCGCGGTCTTCCACGAGCGCAAGGTCCGCCAACTTGCGAGCATCCCCTGGGGCGGCTCTGCGGTGACCGGCGACATCGCCAAGGGGTTGTCCCTTCCGTACATCGAAGCGGCCCGCGCCAAGGAGCGCTGGGGCGCGGCTCGTGCCGACCTTGTGGACCCGAACGAAACCTTCGAGATTCCCGGCGCGGCACCCGGGCAGACGCGCCACATCGCGCGCGAGCTGCTCGCCCACATCATCGAGCAGCGCATGGACGAGATCTTCAGCCTCGTCCACGAGCAGCTGGCGGCGGCGGGGCTGACCGACCGCCTGGGGGGCGGAATCGTGTTGACCGGGGGCGGCGCGTCGCTGCACGGCGTCATCCAGCTCGCGGAGCGCTCCTTCACGCACCCGGTGCGCTGCGGCGTCCCGGGGGAGGGGCTCGGAGGGCTGGTCGACTCGGTGCGCCGCCCCAAGTTCGCGACCGCCGCGGGTCTGGCGCTCTACGGCGCGCGCCGCACCCTTGTGAACGCTCCCGTGGCGGGCGGGGGAGCCGGATCGTCCTCGGTAAACGGAGTCATGAAGTTGGTGCGCGACTGGCTGACGGACTTTTTCTGAGCGCAGCCGCCCGCACCTTTATATTTCCATACAGCATCCCTCCCATCACCCGGAGGAGGACAGCCGAATGATGATCTTCGAGTACGAGGAGCCGGTTTCCCAGAGCGCGCTGATGAAGGTGATCGGCGTTGGCGGTGGTGGCGGCAACGCGGTGAACCGGATGATCGACGAGGACCTCGAAGGAGTCGAGTTCATCTCGGTCAACACCGACGCGCAGGCGCTGAAGCTGTCGAAGTCCGGCATCAAGATCCAGATCGGCAAGAAGCTGACGCGCGGCCTGGGGGCGGGAGCGCGGCCGGAGATGGGCCGCGGCGCGTTGGAAGAGAACGCCGATGAGATACGCAAGGTTCTGGAGGGCGCGGACCTGGTCTTCATCACCGCCGGAATGGGCGGTGGCACCGGAACCGGCGCCGCGCCGCTGATCGGCTCGATGGCGCGGGAGATGGGGGCGCTTACCATCGCCATCGTCACCCGCCCCTTTCTGTTCGAGGGAAAGAAGCGGATGCGCCAGGCCGAGCAGGGGCTGGAGGAGCTGAAGCGCGCGGTGGACACGATGATCGTCGTGCCCAACGAGCGGCTGCTCGCGGTGGTGGGCAAGGGCACCTCGTTCAAGGACGCGCTGAAGAAGGCGGACGAAGTGCTTCTCCACGCCACGCAGGGGATCTCCGATCTGATCCGCGTGACCGGCGAGGTCAACGTCGACTTCGCCGACGTCCGCACCATCATGTCGAACCGGGGCGCCGCGCTGATGGGGACCGGGTTCGGGCAGGGGGAGAACCGTGCCATGGAGGCTGCCCAGGAGGCGATCTCCTCGCCGCTGCTGGACAACATCTCCATCCAGGGAGCCGCCGGCGTCCTGATCAACATCACGGGCGGCATGGACCTGGCCATCGACGAGGTGACCACCATCTCATCCATCATCCAGGACGCAGCGGGTGACGAGGCGGAGATCATCTTCGGCGCGGTGCACGACAGCAGCCTCAAGGAGGAGGTGCGCGTGACCGTGATCGCAACCGGCTTCGAAAAGGACGCGGTCATCGCGCCTCGCGCCGACAACGTGATCCGGCCGGACTTCGGCAGCTCCACCTCCCGTGCCGCACCGAGGCCGGCGTCGGCTCCGCAGATGTCGGCCTCCCAGGAGCCTGCCGCGACCCCGCTCCACCGTTGGCCTCCCCAGCGAAGCGTGGAGCGCAAGCTTCCTAACGATCTGGAGATCCCCACCTTTATCCGTCGGCAGATGGACTGAGTCGAGCCCTCTTCCTCTTCCCTGATTTCTCATGGCGAAGCCCTTCCGCTGGCTGTCGCTCGGGGTGCTGGCCTGCCTCGGTGTGGCCGTGGGGAGCCACCGCGCCCGAACGGGTCTTCCCACTGCGGGCCCCACCGCACCTTTGGTGCTGAGCGCCGCGTACGCCGCCCCCGCCGAAGCAGCCTGGGCGGATACGCTGCACCGGGGCGAGACCATCTCCCAGCTTCTGGACCGGTCCCACCTTCAAGGCGCAGAAGCGGCGGCGCTCCTTCAGGCGCTCGAAAACTTCCAGAACCTCCGTTCGCTCCGGCCCGGCGCGGTGATCCGGTACCGGACCTCGGCCACCAGCGGCTCGGTCCGCGGGATGGAGTTCCAGGGGGACCCGGACCGGATGCTCACGCTGCGCCGCTCCGGCGGCGAGTGGGAGAGTTTGGTCGAGGAGGTGCCGGTCCGGGCGGACACCGCGGTTCTGGTCGGCACGGTGCGCAGCTCGCTCTACGATGCGCTGCTGAGCGGCCGCGGCGACGTCCCGCGCGCCGAGCGCCAGCAGGTCGCCGACGCGCTCGCCGAGCGTATCTTTCCTTGGAAGATCGACTTCGCGCGCGATCTGCGTGAGGGGGACGAGTACCGGGTCGTCCTGGAGCGGGCGGTGCGCCCCGATGGTACCGCGCGCTCGTCGCGCGTTCTTGCCGTCTGGCTCAACCTGAACGGCCAGGAGCACGACGCCTTTCTCTTCCGCTCCCCAGACGGGGTCGAGGACTACTACGCCGGCGACGGCGAGTCGCTGCGCCGTGCCTTTCTGCGGGCTCCGCTGGAGTTCCGCCGCATCTCCTCCGCCTTTTCCACCAGCCGGTTCCACCCGGTTCTCAAGCGCGCGCGCGCCCACCACGGGATCGACTACGCCGCCGCCGCCGGAACGCCGGTACGCGCGGTGGGGGACGGGGTCGTGGTGCG
>JALZKG010000482.1 GCA_030859365.1 Gemmatimonadota bacterium | reverse complement strand
GTTCGCACCCGATGCTCCAGAAAATCCTGAATGTCGCGCTCTGCCTGGTTGCTCTTTCGGCCTGTGATCGCGCCTCCGCCGGCTCCGGCGACCCGGTCACGGGCGAAGTGCCGTCCGCAGGGATCGTCGACAGCACCTTCTCCCCGGAGGAACAGCTCCGGCGCTTCCGCGTCGGGATCGACGGGGCGCCCGAGGGGCTGTCTGGTGGTCCCGACAGCCGCGAGACGCTTGTCCGCCGCTTCGCCGACGCGCTGGAGACGCACGACACCACCGCGTTTCGCGAGATCGTGCTCTCCCGAGCGGAGTTCGCCTACCTGTACTATCCAGACTCCCGCCATACCCGTCCACCGTTGCGGCAGGATCCGGGGCTGGTCTGGATGCTGCTGCAGCAGAACAGCGAAAAGGGGATCGTTCGCGCCCTTCGCCGGTACGGGGGAGAGCCGCTCGGCTACCGTTCCCACCGCTGCGATCCGGAGCCGGAGCGGGAAGGGGAGAACACCGTCTGGACAGGGTGTGTCATCACGGCCACCTTTGGCGGCTCCGACACCACCTCATTCCAGCTGTTCGGCTCCATCGTCGAGCGGGACGGGCACTTCAAATTCGTTTCGTACGCCAACAAGCTGTAGCATGCGCGGATCGGCCGCGTGACCTCACCCACGGGAGCAGGGATGAAGAGAGTTTTGTTCGCTCTGGTCGCGGCCGGCACGACTGCGCTCGCCGCCTGCGCCTTTACGCCCGCGGCATCCCCCCCCCGCTCACCCGACGCCCCCGACCAGGTGATCCTGCTGATCGCGGACGGCGCGGGCACCGCGTACTGGACGGCCGCGCGCTGGCACGCCGGTGAGCTGGCGGTGCAGGGAATGCCGGTCGCCGGCCTGGTAGACACCCGCAGCGCCGACTCGCGGATCACCGACAGCGCCGCGGGCGCAACCGTGTATTCGGCGGGAGTCCGCACCTACAACGGCGCCATCGGCGTCGGCGTGGAGTGCAAGGCGCGCTTCGCCGCCGACTCCGCCGCGGTGATGCGGGACCCCGCGAGCTGCGATCCGCTTCCGGGGCTCTTCGATCTGGCGCGGGAGCGGGGGTGGCGCACCGGACTGGTTGCCACCTCGTCAATCACCCATGCCACCCCCGCCTCGTTCGCCGCGCACGTGCCTTACCGCCGCATGCAGCCGGAGATCGCCGAGCAGCTCGCCCGCGGCGAGGTGCATGTCTTGCTCGGCGGCGGCCGCGGCTTCTTTGACGGCGCGCTGCGCCCCGACCGGCGGGACCTGCTCGCTGGCCTCTGCGCGGCGGCTACCTGCATCGGCACACCGGAGGAACTCGCCGCCTACCGCCCCGATGGACGCCGGTTGGTGGGGCTCTTCGCCGAGAACCAGATGCCGGCCGCCGGGGAGCGCCGCCCCTCGCTCCCGGAGATGACGCGGGTGGCGCTGGAGACGCTGCGACAGGGCGGCCGCGGCTTCGTGCTGATGGTGGAGGGAAGTCAGCCGGACTGGCGCGGGCACGAGAACGCACCTCTTCCGGCGGTCACCGCGGAGATGGTGGACTTCGACCGCACCGTTGCCGTGGTACTCGAGTTCGCCCGCCAGAATCCGCGCACCCTGGTGGTGGTCACCGCCGACCACGAGACGGGCGGGCTGTCGCTCACCGAAGACGCGGACACCGCGAAGGCGCTCTACCCGACGGACTACCACACCGGAGAGATGGTGCCGCTCTTCGCCGCCGGCCCGGGCGCCGAGCGCTTCGGCGGGATCCGCGACAATGCGGAGGTAGGCCGCCTTCTGCGGGAGGCGGTACGCGCCCGCTGAGCATCGTTACCGAACCGATACACACCCTGGATACGTTGAAGCGGCAGGAGCGGCGGGTATGTTGATCGGCACACCTTTCCAAGGAGATGGCACCTGATGATCGGCTTGCGCTCGTGGACTCTGCTCGGTTTGCTCGTACTCGGTGTGGGGGCGTGCGGCGGCGACGGGGGAGGCGCTACCCCGGGGGAGATGGCACGGCAGGCGCAGGGCGACGGGGGAGAACGGATCGCGCTCACCGGCGCCGGGGCGACCTTCCCCTTTCCGATCTACTCCCGCTGGTTCAACGAGTACGCCCGGGAGCACCCGGTCCAGATCAACTACCAGTCGATGGGCTCCGGCGCGGGAATCCGCCAGGTGATCGAGGGGACGGTCGACTTCGGCGCCTCCGACGCGCCGATGACCGAAGAAGAGCTGGGCCGCGCCCCCGGAACGCTGAACCTTCCGACCGTGCTCGGAGCGGTGGCCGTCACCTACAACCTCCCGGGACTCAACCAGCCTCTGCGCCTATCCGGCGACCTGCTAGCGGACATCTTCCGGGGCCAGGTACCGCGGTGGAATGACCCACGCATCGCGCAACTCAATCCGGGAGTCAACCTGCCGGATCGCGCGATCCTGGTGGTCCACCGCTCCGACGGAAGCGGCACCACCTACGTATTCACCGACTACCTGACCACCGTCAGCGCGCCCTGGCGTCAGCAGATCGGGACCGGCACGGCGGTGCGGTGGCCGGGGGGAATCGGCGCGAAGGGGAACGAGGGGGTCACGGGGCAGGTG
>JALZKG010000474.1 GCA_030859365.1 Gemmatimonadota bacterium | reverse complement strand
GTCGAGCCCCGCCTTGAGCAGCGACAGCTCCATGCCGAGGCGCTCCCCGAGCTCCACCAGCACGTCGATCCGGCCGATGTCGCGTCCTTCGGCGAAAAAAGCGGCAAAGATCGCCGCGCGCATCGGGGTCGCCAAGCCGTGCTCGCCGGCCAGACGCACCGCTTCGTGCGCCTTTGCAGTGCGAGGCCGGAACCTGGGGCGGAGCAGGGGGAGCCCCGCCGCTTCGGCGAGCGGCTCCGCCTCGCTCCACTCCGCGTCCGGGATCGGCGGGGGCTCCTCCGGGACGGGAAACAGCTCCGCCGCCCGAAGGTGGAGCTCCATGCGTCCCTCCTCTTCCAACCGGCGGAGCGCCGCGTCGGCGACGTAGCAGAGCGGTGCGGTGAAGTCCAGAAACGCCCAGGTTGGAACGGTCATCCTCCTCCCGGCCAGGGGCCCGTCGCGGAGGGGGCCAATCTGCCGCACCCCTCGGCGCGCTCGCAAGGGGTTCCGGCGGATCCGGCGAAGCAGGGCTGGCATGCCATCTGCGAACATCGGCAGCATCATCGGCCGCCGCCCGGCACCCCGGGCGGCGTCACCCCCCCGTTCGTTTCTTCCCCGATCCGGAGATCGCATGGCAGACCCTGCCGACCATGCGCCGGAGGGCGTTCGCGTCCTCGGGCACCCCGTTGCCGACGCCGAGCGCGTGCTCTCCCGCGAGGCGCTCGCCTTTGTCGCCGGCCTGCATCGCCGCTTCGGTCCTGAGCGGGAGCGGCTGCTCCGTCGCCGCGCGGAGCGCCAGACGGAGCTGGAACGCCATGCGCGCCTCGACTTTCTGCCGGAAACGGCGGAGGTGCGCTCCGGCCCATGGCAGGTGGCGTCCGCGCCACGGGACCTGGACGATCGGCGGGTGGAGATCACCGGCCCCACCGACCGCAAAATGGTGATCAACGCGCTGAACTCCGGCGCACAGGTGTTCATGGCCGACTTCGAGGATTCGCTCTCCCCCACCTGGGGCAACGTGGTGGAGGGGCAGGCGAACCTCGCCGACGCGGTGCGCCGCCAGATCGACTTTTTTTCGCCGCAGGGAAAGGAGTATCGGCTGGCCGGGCAGACCGCGACGCTGGTGGTCCGGCCGCGCGGGTGGCACCTCGTGGAGCAGCACGTGGAGGTGGACGGCGAGCCCGTGCCGGCGAGTCTCTTCGACTTCGGACTCTTCTTTTTCCACAACGCCCGGGAGTTGCTGGAGCGCGGCTCCGGGCCGTACTTCTACCTGCCGAAGCTGGAAAGCCACCGGGAAGCACGGCTCTGGAACGACGTCTTCCTCCACGCGCAGGAGGCACTCGGCATCCCCCGGGGAACGATCCGCGCCACGGTGCTGATCGAGACGGTTCTGGCGGCGTTCGAGATGGACGAGATCCTGTACGAACTGCGCGAGCACTCCGCCGGACTGAACGCGGGGCGCTGGGACTACATCTTCAGCGTCATCAAGAAGTTTCGGGACCGCGCCGACATGGTGCTCCCCGACCGCTCGCAGGTGACGATGGCGGCGCCCTTTATGAGCGCGTACACGGACCTTCTGGTGCGCACCTGCCATCGCCGCGGTGCGCACGCGATCGGAGGGATGGCGGCCTTCATCCCCAGCCGCCGCGACGAGGAGGTGAACCGCGTCGCCCTGGCAAAGGTGCGGGAAGACAAGGAGCGTGAGTCACGGAAGGGGTTCGACGGCACCTGGGTAGCGCACCCGGACCTGGTCCCGGTCGCCCGCGCCGTCTTCGATGGGGTGCTCGGCGAGCGCCCCCATCAAAAGGATCGACAGCGCGACGAGGTGGAGCCAGATGCCGCCGCCCTCGCGGACGTCGGTGTGCCCGGCGGGACCATCACCCGCGCCGGCGTCGAGAACAACGTCAGCGTCGCGCTGCAGTACCTGGAGGCGTGGCTCGGCGGCACCGGCGCGGTGGCCATCTTCAACCTGATGGAGGACGCCGCGACCGCCGAGATCTCGCGCGCCCAACTGTGGCAGTGGATCCGCCACGGCGCGCGGATGGACGACGGGGTCCCGGTCACCGCAGGATTGTACCGCGAGATCCGGGAGGAGCAGCGGCAGGAGCTCGCGCGGGAGCGCACGGGGACGGAGCACCGGCTGGACAAGGCGGCTGAGCTGCTGGACGAGCTGGTGCTGAGCGAGCGGTTCGAGGAGTTCCTCACCCTTCCGGCCTACCGGAAGCTTTCCGAGTCACACGCCATCCACGGAGGTGCGGGATGAGTCCGACGGACAGGAGCGAGCAGGTGGAGGCGTTGGAGCGCGACTGGGAGACCCATCCCCGCTGGCGGGGGATCCAGCGCGCGTACTCGGCGGAGGAGGTGGTGCGGCTGCGCGGATCGGTGCAGGTGGAGCACACGCTGGCGCGGCGTGGGGCGGAGCGGCTTGCCGGGTTGCTGGAGGAGCGCCCCTTCGTCCGCTCGTTCGGCGCGCTCACCGGCGCCCAGGCAACCCAGATGGTGCGCGGCGGGCTGGAAGCCATCTACCTGAGCGGGTGGCAGGTGGCGGGCGACATGAACCTGGCGGGACAGACGTACCCCGATCAGAGCTTGTACCCGGCGAACAGCGTCCCCTCGGTGGTGAAGCGTCTGAACAACGCGCTGCTGCGGGCTGACCAGATCGAGTGGAGCGAGGGCGAGGGAGAGACCGACTGGCTGGTCCCCATCATCGCCGACGCGGAGGCCGGCTTCGGCGGTGCGCTGAACGCGTACGAGCTGATGCGCGCGATGATCGAGGCGGGCGCCGCCGGCGTCCACTTCGAGGACCAGCTCGCCGCGGAAAAGAAGTGCGGTCACCTGGGCGGCAAGGTGCTGGTCCCCACCGCACAGTTCATCCGGACGCTCAGTGCCGCACGCCTTGCCGCCGACGTGGCGGGTGTCCCCACCTGGCTCGTCGCCCGCACCGACGCGAACGCGGCGACGCTTCTCACCAGCGACGTGGATGAACGCGACCGGGAGTTCGCGACCGGGGAGCGCACCGCGGAAGGGTACTTCCGGGTGCGCAGCGGGCTGGACTCGGCCATCGCGCGCGGCCTCGCCTACGCCCCCTTCGCCGACCTGTTGTGGTGCGAAACGGCGACGCCGGATCTGGAGGAGGCGCGGAGCTTCGCCGAGGCGATCCACGACGAGTTCCCGGACAAGATGCTCGCGTACAACTGCTCGCCGAGCTTCAACTGGGAGCGAAAGCTGGACGCCGCGACCATCGCCCGGTTCCAGACGGAGCTGGGCGCGATGGGGTACCGGTTTCAGTTCATCACCCTTGCCGGCTGGCACCTGATCAACCTGCACACCTTCGAGCTGGCGCGGCAGTACTCCGAGGAGGGGATGCCCGCCTACGTGCGACTGCAGAAGCGGGAGTTCGAACTGGAAAGCGAAGGGTACACCGCCACCCGGCACCAGCGCGAGGTGGGGGCGGGCTACTTCGACCAGGTGCTGCTGACGCTGAGCGGGGGGGAGTCCTCGACCGCGGCGCTGGTGGGATCGACCGAGGCCGAGCAGTTCCATTGATCCGGCGGGCTCCGGCAC
>JALZKG010000473.1 GCA_030859365.1 Gemmatimonadota bacterium | reverse complement strand
ATCGACGGGTGCAGCCGCGGGGGCGCACCCGGTGGCGAGCGCCGCGCCGGCGAGCAGGGAGAGGGTGCGGTTCATCGGGCGGTCTCCGGGATGACGGCGAGGTTGCGCTTGCCGGTGGGAACGATGCTGATGGCAACCCGGTTGCGGTCCGCCAGGTACTCGCGCGCCACCCGTTGGATGTCGGCGGGAGTGAGGGCGCGGAAGCGGGCGAGGTCGCGGGAGGCGAAGCCGGGATCGCCCGTGTAGTACAGGTAGCTGTTCAGCTGGTCGGCCTTGCCCCCGACGGTTTCCAGCGAGCCGACGAAGGCGGTCTCGATCCCGCTGACCACCCGCTGCAGCTCGGCGGCCGAAGGAGGGGTGGCGGCCAGCCTGGCGATCTCCTCCAGCACCGCCCGCTCCAGACGACCCAGCGCGACGTCCGGCTTGCCGGTGACGCGCAGGAAGAGGTCGCCGGAGAGCAGCTGGGAGTTGTTGTACCCGCCCACGGTCTGGGCGATCTGCTCGTCGTACACCAGCCGCTTGAAGAGGCGGCTGTTCTTGCCGTCGGTCAGGATCTGGGCGAGCGCGGCCAGCGCCGCGTCGTCGGGGGCGTACCGCGGGACGGTGCGCCAGATCAGGTTCACCTGCGGCAGCGTGACCCGGTCCTCCAGGGTGATGTGGCGGGTCGCGGGGATGGCGGGGACGGGGATCTGCGGGCGCTCGACCGTCTCACCACGGGGGATCCAGCCGAAGAATCGCTCCACCACGGGGCGTACCTGCGCCGCGTCGACGTCGCCGGAGATGGCGAGGGTCGCGTTGTTAGGGGTGTAGAAGCGGCGGAAGAAGCTCTCCACGTCCTCCAGCGTCGCCGCGGACAGGTCCTCCATGGAGCCGATGGTGGTCCAGGAGTACGGATGCCCCCGTGGATACAGCGCAGCGGCGGCGGTTTCCCACAGCATCCCGTAGGGAACGTTCTCGTAGCTCTGGCGTCGCTCGTTCTTCACCACCTCGCGCTGCACGTCCAGCTTGCCCGGGTTCATCGCTTCGAGCAAGGCGCCCATCCGGTCGGCCTCCAGCCAGAGCGCCAGCTCCAGCGCGTTGGAGGGGAGGATCTCGTAATAGTTGGTTCGGTCGGGGTTGGTGGAGCCGTTGTTCACGGCGCCGGCAGCCTCCAGCAGGTTGTCGAAGTCGCCCTCCGGGACGTTCTTGCTTCCCTCGAAGAGAATGTGCTCGAAGAGGTGCGCGAAACCGGTGCGCCCCGGCTGCTCGTACCCGGAGCCGACGTGATACCAGACGTTGACCGCCACCACGGGGGTGGAGCGGTCCTCGTTGACGATCACCCGGAGCCCGTTGGGCAGGGTGAAGACGGCGTGGGGAACGTCTACCTCCTGCGCCGCCAGCGGGGGCGCCAGCAGGCCGAGGAAGAGGAGGAGCAACGAACAGCGTTTCATCGCACACCTTGCGCGAAGGGGAAGCGGAGATGGACGCGGAAGCCTCATGGTAGCCCCCGCGTCCCCGGGATGCGAGGGGGGCGCTCACTCCGCCCGCCGACGGGGAGCGAGATGCCGACACGCACGCCATGCGCCAGGGGTTGAACGGTGGCAACCGCCGCCGTACCCCGGGCGCGGCGCGCGAAGCTGTAGGCCTCGACGGCGCCCAGCGCCGAGATCGCCGCCGCCAGGCCGATGCCGAGGGCGAGGTCCGGCCGGCGGCTCACCGTCACCGTGTCGGGATAGGGAGTGCCGAACGGAGTGGTCCTGATCTCCACCACCGTCTCGTCGCGCGGCTGCACGGCCACCCAGACCGCGGCGCCGGTGCCCGCGATCACCAGGGCACCGAGCCCCGGCCTACCGGTGCGGATCTGTCCGAGCCCGGGAACCAGTAGCCCGCTGACCAGGGTGGACGACGGGGTCCGGCCAGGGCGGGCGGCCGGGGGAACCCGCCCGGGCGTGGTTCCGGGAGCGGGGCCGCCGAGGACGGCAATCCGCGCCTGGACCGCGCCCCGGTCCGGGGCGGCCGGCTCCAGCTGCAGGTAGCGCTCCAGATCGGCCCGCGCCTGGCGTGGGTCGCCCTGCGCCGCGTACGCAACGCCTCGGTTGTAGAAGGAGACGGACCACGGGGCACGCCGCAGGGCGTCGTCGAATGCGCGCACCGCCCCCGCGGCGTCGTCGGCGTCGAAGCGCTCCACACCGCCGTGGAAGGCCGCGGCTGCCTCCTGCTGGCGTGGATCGCTCGGCGCGAGGGCGGCAATCCGTCCCCGGATCTCCGCCGCGTCGGCCGGATCCGTCGCCAGATTCAGGTAGCGGCAGTACTGCGCCGCCGCGTCGCTTCCCTCTCCCAGCTCTTCGTGGACCCGACCGAGGCGGTAGGCGGTTTCCGCGTCGGTCGGGTCCAGCT
>JALZKG010000437.1 GCA_030859365.1 Gemmatimonadota bacterium | reverse complement strand
CAACGCTCTGACCGGGGAGGACGTCACCCCCGACGCGGACGGCGGGATGCCCGCCGCACTGCTCTTCGCTACCTTTCCCGTCGCGCTCCTGCTGGGGAGCGGGGTCAGCGATCACCGAGACCGAGGCACACTGAGATGACAACGGATCGGCGCAGCAGCGGAGGGGAGATGCGGGCCCTCTGCCGCACCCTAGACTGGTCGGCGACCCCGCTCGGCCCCGCGGAGCAATGGCCGGCCAGCCTGCGCACCCCGGCGGCACTGGTGCTCGCCGCGCCCACGGCGCCGTCCGTTGACCGGGTGCCAGGCAAACCCGATGGTATTGCGCAGCCCGCGGGCAAAGATGGTCCGGCTCCTCCCGTCGCCATTGGTGTCCCGCAGCAGCGCAACCCTCCCCGCCTCGCGATCCGTCACGTACACGTTGCCGTTGGGAGCCACCTTGATGATGCGCGGGTTCTCCAGCCCCTCGGCGAAGACTTCCACGCGGAAGCCCGCGGGCGCACGGAGCTGCTGGTGCGCGGAAGACCGGCGCGTCCGCAACCTACGTACCCGAAGAGGAGCCGAATTGCAGAGGAAGAGGGCTCTGGGGCGCAGCCCGATCAGCGCCCTAGCTCCCCCGCGATCACGATGGGACCCGTGGGAGCCGCCACCCCGCCCGCCGGCTCCTCCGAGACGGCAACCGCCCGGAGCGCGTCGGGGGCAAGCTCGTACTCCGCCCGCAGCGTAGCGCTGCCGTCCCCACCCGGTTGGAAGGTGCCGGCGCTGATCGGCCCCTCCGGGGTGACGAGCCAGAGCTGGTAGACGCGCCCTTCGGGCGCGGCGGCCAGGTTCTGGGCGAAAAAGGTCCAGCGGTCCGTGGCGGGGTCCCAGAACATCCGTCCCGAGGGTGCGCGCTCCGTCGTGGAGGCGAGATCGATGACGCGGGTGGAGGGGGCCGCGAGAGCGGCGACCAGCCGCTCCCGCTCGGCCAGCGCACTCGCGCTCCGGAACTGCTCCGTCTCCGCCCGGGCGAGGGCGCCGCGCAGCGCTGCCGCGTCGCTGCGCAGCGACGCGGCGTACCCTCCGAGGCCCAGTGAAAGCACCGCAAGCGCGGCCGCCATGAGCCAGGGGGTGTACCTGGCCGGGTCCGCCTTCGCGGAGCCGATCGGGATCGGCTCCGCGCCCCCGGTCTGCTGGGGGAGCGCTGCCATCTGGCCGCGCAGAGAGCCGGCGTACGCGCCGGTGGTGACAAGCAGAGCAGCGAGCACCGCGGCAGCGGTCCAGCCGAACGCGAGCGGCTCGTGAAAGGCATGGTGGCTCACCAGCAGAGCCGCCAGCCCCGCGGCCACGCTCCATCCGGCCCAGCGGCCGGGATTCCACCCCGGTCCGGGGTGGCGGGAAGGGAGGGAGGCCACCGGAACCGGGAAAGAAGCCTCACGCTCCGCCGCGGCGCGGGCGAGCAGTCGCGCACGCACCCGCTCCATCCGTTCGGGAGGGACGAGCGCGGGCGGAAGCAGCGCTCCCAGACTGCCGACCGTGGCTCGCAGCACGGCAAGCTCCCGCTGGCACTCCGGGCAGGTGGGGAGGTGCGCGGCCAGGAGGGCGTGCTCCTTCGCGGAAAGGGCATCGAGCGCCTCCGCCTCCAGCAGGGGGCGGAGCTGATCGTGCCGTAGCGCGCCGTTCATCGCAGGTCTCTCCCCAGCGGCGCGAGCCGCTCCCGCAGCTTCGCGAGTGCAAGCCGCACCCGCGTCTTGACGGTCCCGAGCGGCTGCCCGGTGTGCTCTGAAATCTCGGTCTGGCTCATCCCCTGGAAGTAGGCGAGCTCCAGCGCCCGCCGCTGCTCCTCCGGCAGCTCCCGCATCGCCTCCGCCACCACCTCGCGGCGCTCGGCCGCGACGGCGTCCTGCAGCGGGTTGGGTGAGGTCCGATCGGGGTCGAAGCTGCCCTCAGGCACGTCCGCCCACGCCTCCTCGCGTCGGCGACGGCGGCTGCGCAGCCGGTCCAGCGCGCGCGTTCGGGCGATCACCCCCACCCAGGTGGAAACGCCGCCCCGGGTATCGGTGTAGCGGCCAGCCTGCTTCCACACCTGCCAGAAGGCGTCCTCCACCACCTCCTCGACGTCGTCGGCGTCGCGGAGAATGGCGCCCGCCAGAGCGTATGCCATGGGCGACAGGGCGTCGTACAGCTCGCCCAGCGCCGCTTCGTCTCCCATTTCCATGCGGCGCACCAGATCGCGGTGGGGGTCCCGGTCGTCCGCATCCGCGGGGCGCGGCCGGGAAGGAGGGTCGGCCGATGGGCCGTTTTGCGGAGAGTTGTACGCGGCTTCGGGGGAGGATGGATCCATCCAAGCATTATGCGCCTCGGCGAGCATTCGGCGCAATGCGCCGTCGCCCGTTCGCGTCCGGACACCGAGCGGCATCCCGCTTACCTCGACCGAAAGAGGGGCCGGCACAAGGCCGGCCCCTCAGGGCGGAGCGCCAGGTGCTCCGCTGCGATCCGCGTGTCTAGCCGCGGACGCGGATGGCGGCTTCCTGCTGGTACACGGCGAACTCACAACCCGTGCGGGCCGGCAGGTAGATCACCTGCGGGGC